>NZ_JBHWIJ010000074.1:20479-30021 GCF_042732255.1 Kitasatospora sp. NPDC059803
ACCCACCCCCGCCCCCCCCCCCCCCCCCCCCCGCCCCGCGCCCCCCCCCCCCGCCCCCCCACCCCACCCCCCCCCGCGGGGCCCGCCGGCACGTCGCGGAGCGTGAGCAACGGCGAGTCGGCGGGCCGGTCTTGGGACCGGTCAGCGGCCGATGAAGTTCTTGTCGATGAGCAGTTGCAGGACGTCGGTGTGGAAGTCGGGGAAGTCCATCGGGACGATGCCGAAGTGGGCGGGCTGCTGGCGGCGGGCGTTCAGGTAGTCGCGGACGGGAGGCACGATGGCGGCCGCGTTGACCTTGGGCCAGCCGCCGTTGGCGTAGCTGGTGAAGTTCACGTACATCCGCGGGGAGCCCTGGTCGAGGAAGGCGCGGTCGAACCAGTCGGTGACGGCCTTGGACTTGGCGGCGAGGCTGATGCCCTGGAAGGTGTCCTGGGTGGCGAACCAGGTGTTGGTGGCGCTCGACCACTGGATGACGGACCAGGGGTTGGCGAAGTCGGCGGCGAGGACGACGCGGCCGCGGGCCTGGCCGAGGGTGGGCCACCAGGGGTTCGTCCAGAACAGGCCCCGGTAGCCGAGGCCGTCCAGGTAGTGGTTGATCCGGCGCTGGAACTCGGTGTCGTCGAGCCGGTTCCCGCCCGCGTACTCGTTCCTGACGCGCATGACGAGGCCCTCGCCCGGGTTGGCGGCGAGGAAGGCGCGGCACTGGTCGAGGACGTCCTGGAGGCGGACGTACTGGTAGTTGTCGCTGTGGTAGATGCCGAGTTCGTCGGCCGTCCCCGCGAGCCCGTTGCAGCGGATGTCGAGGAAGCGGATGCCGCGCTGGAGCTGCTCGGGCAGGCCCCAGTTCTGGGTGTGGGACCACTCGGTGCCGTGCAGCGGGTCGGTGCAGCAGGAGTCGTGGGTGCCGGGGATCGTCAGGGCGGTCAGCGGCGTGGCGTCGTCCAGGGCGCTCATCCAGGCGGACGGGCTGACGGCTGCGGCTGCCGCTGCATCCGGGCTGAACGCGGCGGCGGCCAGGAGGGCGCCACCGGCACCGGCTCCCCAGCGCAGGACGTCACGACGGGTGGGGCTCATGCGGGCTCCTCACATCGACCTCTGGGAGGGGGAATTGTCATGCCCCCTCCCGGATCTGCTCGATGGGACGGGCCCCGAAACCCGTGACACGCGGCACAGGAAGTCGGCCTGGTCGACTTTTCGTGCGGCGGGTCGGGTGGAATTGACCCTTCCGTGGAGATGGTTCGTCATGGGACGATCCAGGCCCGGGGGAAAGGTGAGACCTCATGACCTTCGTCATCGCGTTCCTGGTCGCACTCGTGGCCACCATCATCGGCACGACCGTCTTCCTGAGTCGCCGAGAGCGCGCCCGCAGCGGCCACTCGGACGACACCGAAGGGCTGCTGATCGAACACCAGCGAACCGCGCACGCCGCCCAACTGCGCGGGACCTACTCCAGCCTGGCCGTCCACCACGGCACCGGGCTGATCACCGACGACCTGCACAAGCACTACTCCTAGGGGCTCCCTTGGCGAACCCCTCCTTCCTCCTCGTACTCTGCATTGTCACCGTGCTGGTCAACTCCGCACTCAGCAAGGCGATCCAGCACAGACGCACACACCCGCCCCAGGAAGGAGAACCATGACCCCGGACACCGCAGCAGCCCGCCGTACGCTCGCCGACCGGCTTGAGGCGGGCGGCGCCCTGAGCAGCCCGGCGCTGCGGGCGGCCGTGGAGGCCGTTCCCCGGGAGCCGTTCCTGCGCCCCGGGGTGTTCGTGTCCACCGGCAGGCGCCGCTGGCGGCCGGTGACGGAGCTCGGCGCCGATCCGACAGAGTGGGTCGAACTCGCTTACAGCAACCGGTCGTTGGTCACCCAGCTCAACGGCCATCTGACCGCCGACCAGGCCTCCGCGCCCGTCCGGGGCTTCCCCACCGCCTCCACCACCGCCCCGGCCGCCACCGTCCGCATGATCGACGCCCTGGGCGCCGAAGACGGGCACACCGTGTTGGAGATCGGCACCGGCACGGGCTACTCGACGGCCCTGCTCCGCCACCTCCTCGGCGAGCGCAACGTCGGCACCGTCGAGGCCGACCCGAAAGTCACGTACGACCGGGTGATCGCCACCCACGCGGTGCGCCGCATCCCCTACGCCTGGGTGCAGCGGACCAAGCCCGGCGGCACGATCCTGGCCACGGTCGGCACCTGGCCCGAGGGCGCCGGCCTGGCCAGGGTCACCGTCGCCGCCGACGGCACCGCCGACGGCCGGTTCATCGACCGTTCCACCCTCCCTCCCGTCCGCCCCGAGCCCCTGGCGGCCCGGGCCGGGGGCCTCGCGGCCCGGGCGGAGGCGGCCGCACCGAGGCGGCTGGCGCACGTCTCCCCCACCCTCCTCAACGAACCGACGCCGGCCATCCTCGCCCAACTCGCCTTTCCCAGCGCCAAGTTCACCGTATCGATCGGGGAGGACCTGGAGTCGATCCACTACCTGGCCACCCCCGGATCCGCCGCCGAGGTCGCCGACGACACCTACGGCTGGACGGTCCACCAGAGCGGCCCGGTCCCGCTCTGGGACGAGGTCGAGCGCATCCTCACCGCCTGGCAGGAGGCCGGACGCCCCGACCTCACCGCCGTCCGCCTGCGGATCACCGACCGGGCGACCCACTACTGGATCGACGGCCACCCCGCCCTCCGCTGGGAGCACGCCGCCATCTGACAGATCGACAGAACACCTCCGGGAATGGGGTGATCTCGGGACGGCGAGGCCGACCGATGGAATGCTGTGGCCCAGTCCGACCATCGCAACCACCCGGGGAGTCACCCATGCCGCTGTTCGGCAGCCGCAAGAACCTTCCGAGGCCGCTGTGCGACGAGCACGGCCCGTGCCAGGCGCTGGCGAAGATCTCGGTCTTCGAGGTCCGGGACCGACTGCGGCTCCTGATCACCAGGAGCCGCGGCCTGGGGCCCGATCCGATGGCGCGGCAGATCGACGACGAGCTGTCGGTCGTCCTCTGCGTGGACGCCGGCAAGCGGGCCGGCAAGACCGAGGCCCTGTCGATAGCCGAACACGCCGCCGACCAGTGGAGCATCAGCCGGGCCGAGCTGTGGGAGCGGGCCTTCGCGAACCTGGCCACCGAGCAGCTCAACCGGCAGGTCTTCGACGCGTCCAACGGCGACACCATCCACACCGTCAACGGCATGGGAGCCTGGCCCGGAGCCGCCCACGCGCTGCGCCTGGAGAACGCCCTGGGAGGCGGCATCGAGCTGCCCAACGGCGCCCTGGTCGCCCTGCCGACGAACAACACACTCTGCGCGGTGCCGATCCGCACCAGCCTGTCGCTGAACGCCATCCGCTTCCTGATCGACCTGTCGAAGGAGCTCGCGGCCGGCGACCCGGCCCCGCTGACCCCGTCGCTCTTCTGGTACCGGGAAGGCTGGATCGAGAACCTCAACGTCGGCTCGGACGGCATGATGCGGGTGTCGCCCCGCTTCCGGGACATGGCGAACGCACTGCCCGCCAACTGACCCGACCGGCCACCGAAAACCCGCTGGCCCGACGGCCCCCTTTGCGTCAGAATGACGATATGAGCGAGATGCGCGTGGGGCGCCCTGCCGACGTCCGTAGCCGGGCGGAGCTGGCGGCACTGACGGCCGCCGGGGTGCGGCCGAAGTGGCTGATGTTCTGGGGGCACACCGAGCGGAAGGGCGGGGGGACGCGGCGGGAGTGCCTGAGCCAGTGGTGGCCCGGGCAGTTCACCGTCGACGGGGTGGCGTACGCGTCCGCCGAGCACTGGATGATGGCGGGCAAGGCCCGGATGTTCGGGGACGAGGCCATCGAGCAGCGGGTGCTGGCGGCCCACACGCCGGCCGAGGCGAAGAAGCTGGGGCGACTGGTCAGGGGTTTCGACGACGCGGCCTGGACGGCCGGCCGGTTCGAGCTGGTCGTCGAGGGGAACGTCGCGAAGTTCGGGCAGGACGAGGCGCTGCGCGCCTACCTGCTGGGCACCGGCGACCGCGTCCTGGTCGAGGCCAGCCCGGTGGACCGGATCTGGGGCATCGGGCTCGCTGCCGACGACATCCGCGCGGAACGGCCCGACGAGTGGCGGGGGTTGAACCTGCTCGGCTTCGCCCTGATGGAGGCGCGGGCACGGCTCGCCGCATGAGGGCGGTCGGCCCGGTGCTGGACGGCACGGTGGTGGTGTCGGCCGCCGCCGCGCTGGCCCTGGCGCCCAGGGCGTGGCGGCGGCGCGAGGTCCGGCCGGGGCGCGGGGGGCGCTTCGGCCCGGAGGTGGCACTGGCGCTGGTCGTGGCACTCGTCTATCTGAACCAGGTGCTGTTCGCCGTGTACGTGCAGCGGGTGCGGGGCGGGAGTACGGCGTTCGTCGCCCGCTACCTGCCGCCCGGGTGGTTCGACGTGCCGCGCGGCAACCCGGCGATCGACTGGCTGGCGGCGCACTTCCCCGCGCCCGAGCTGCTCGCGCCCACCGTGCTCCGCGTCCAGGCGTTCCTCGAACTCCCGCTGGTGCTCCTGGCGTTCGCCGCCGTGCTGCGACGCCTGGACCACGGCCTCTACGTCCGGGCGATGCGCTCGCCGCTGACCGGGCTCGCCGCCGTCTCCTATACGGTGGCGTTCTGCGCGGTGGAGTGGGACCTGCGGAATCCGTACACGGTGGACGACATCGTGCTGCGGACGGTGTCCGCGCTCGTCACACCACCGCTGCTCGTCTGGCTGGCCTCCCGCGAACGGGCCCGGCCACCCCGCGGCCCGGTGCTGTTCACGCTCGACCTGTGGGCGTTCGGCACGCTGATGCTGACGCTGTACGACACCGCGCTGCTGTACAACCTGGCCCGACTCGGCGACCATCTCGCCGGCGCGCTGGCCGCGTTGGCGGTCCTGGCCGCCACCCGGTTCGTGCCGTGGAGCGGTGGTCCGGCCGGCCCGCACACCACCGCGTTGACCGGCACGCTCGGGCGGGCCCTCGTCCTGTTCTTCGTCCCCGCACTGGCCGTCCGCTACGGCGTCTCCTTCGGAACCCCCGAACTGGCGGCCGTCGCGGGGCTCGTGGTGCTCCTGCCGGCGGTGCGGACGGTCCGTCTGATCCCCACCGCCCTGGTCGGGGCGGCCGTCGGCTGCGCCGTCGCCGTGGTCGCACCCGGCTCGTACTACGAGGCGACCCTGCTGCGGAGCGCGACCGGCGCACTTCTTGCCACGACCGCCGTCTGCGCGCTCCTTGACACCAGTCGCGCACGACTGGACGTGCTCCCTTAACTCCCCCGCCATATAGCGACGCCAGGATGTCCCGCAGTCAGGGGAGAGATGGACGGGGTGGGGCGATCATGCGCATGCGGCCGACGGCACAATCCGCGGGCCAGGACCCGGAGGGCGAGCAGCAGGCGTACGAACTCCGGGCGGAACTGGACGAGTTACTCCGCGCGAGCCGCTACGCGAGCCAGCGGGAGCGGCGGTTGAACGAGGCGATCCGGGCGGCGCCGGGCCGCCAGCGGCCGGACGGGGACCTGCTGCGGCAGTTGGCGCAGGCGCGCACGCTGCGCGAGGGCCTGGGCGCCCGCTGCCTCCAACTGAGCGATCGGCTGGAGGCGTTGGAGAACCGGCTGAGGAGCCGACCGCCGGAGCCGCAACCGGCCCAGGCCCCGCCGCCCCAGGCCCGGCCCGCCCGCCCCGACATCGGCGCCCTCGCCGAGCGGGTGGCGGCCCTGCACCGTGCCGGCGCCTTCGCCGAGGCGACGGAGCTGCTGTCCCGGGCGGCCACCGGCCTCGATCCGGCGGACGCCGCGCTGCTGGTCGGCATGCTCTCCCGGCGCGGTCCGACGGGCGCGTCCCTGCACCTGGCCAGGAGCGCCGCGCAGTGCGCCCCCGAGCAGGCGGTGGCGATGCTGGCGGAGTTGCGCGAGCTGGGGCTGGCGGAGGAGGCGGCCGAGCTGTTCCACGCGTTCTGGGGCTATCCGGCGTCGGCACTGCCCGCCCTGCTGGCCGCGCTGGAGCGGGCCGGGCAGGGCGCGGACGGCGCGACGCTGCTGTGGGAGTGGGGTTCGGCGCCGACGCCGGAGTTGACGGCGCTGGCGACCGGCCTCCGCCGTACGGGCCGGCACGCCGACGTGCGGACGCTGCTGCGCCAGGCGGCCGGCCGGCCGACGGCGGAGCTGGCCGCGCTGGCGACGGAGCTGCCGGCCGAGCTCGCGACCGTCCTGCTGTACGAGCTGGCGGCGCTGCGCCCGCCGGTGGAGCTGGTCAAGCTGGCGGCCGCGCTGGACACCAGCCCGGAGCTGTACGGGCGGCTGCTCGCCGCGCTGCTCGCCGACGGCGCCCGGCACCGGACGACGCTGGCCGCCCTGCGCAGCGCCGGCCTGCCGACCGAACCGGCCGCGGCCCCCCGTTCCCGCTGGGGCAGACGGTAGGACCGCAGACGGGGAAACAGAACGCAGGAGCCCCCGCCCGCCCCGGACGGACCGGGGCGAACGAGGGCTCCAGAAGAGCTGAGCGGGCTCAGCAGCCGATCAGCCGCGCACCCAGGTACGCCTTGACCTGGTCGAGCGAGACGCGCTCCTGCGACATGGTGTCGCGGTCGCGGACGGTCACCGCGTTGTCCTCAAGGGTGTCGAAGTCGACGGTGACGCAGAACGGCGTGCCGATCTCGTCCTGGCGGCGGTAGCGCTTGCCGATGGCGCCGGCGTCGTCGAACTCGACGTTCCACGCGGTGCGCAGGTCGGCGGCGAGGCCGCGGGCCTTCGGGGAGAGGTCGGCGTTGCGCGACAGCGGCAGGACGGCGACCTTGACCGGGGCCAGGCGCGGGTCGAGCCGCATGCCGACGCGCTTCTCCATGACGCCCTTGGCGTTGGGCGCCTCGTCCTCGAAGTAGGCGTCGATCAGGAAGGCCAGCATGGCGCGGTTGAGGCCGGCCGCCGGCTCGATGACGTACGGGAAGTACCGCTCGCCGCTCTCCTGGTCGAAGTACTTGAGGTCCTGGCCGGACGCCTCGCTGTGCACCCGCAGGTCGTAGTCGGTGCGGTTGGCGACGCCCTCCAGCTCGGAGTACTCGCTGCCGCCGAAGTTGAAGCGGTACTCGATGTCCACCGTGCGCTTGGCGTAGTGGGAGAGCTTCTCCTTCGGGTGCTCGAAGAAGCGCATGTTCTCGGTGCGCAGGCCGAGGTCGACGTACCAGTCCCAGCGCTGCTGGAGCCAGTACTCGTGCCACTGCTCGTCCTCGCCCGGCTTGACGAAGAACTCCATCTCCATCTGCTCGAACTCGCGGGTGCGGAAGATGAAGTTGCCGGGGGTGATCTCGTTGCGGAAGCTCTTGCCGGTCTGGGCGATGCCGAACGGCGGCTTCTTGCGCGACGTGGTCTGGACGGCCTTGAAGTTGGTGAAGATGCCCTGGGCGGTCTCGGGCCGCAGGAAGGCCAGGCCGCTGGCCTCCTCGGTGACGCCGAGGTGGGTCTTCAGCATGCCCGAGAAGTCCTTGGGCTCGGTGAACTGGCCCTTGGTGCCGCAGTCGGGGCAGTTGACGTCCTTGAGGCCGTTCGGCGGCGGGAAGCCGTGCTTGGCCTCGTACTTCTCCTCCAGGTGGTCGGCCCGGTGGCGCTTGTGGCAGGAGAGGCACTCGGTCAGCGGGTCGTTGAAGGTGGCGACGTGGCCGGAGGCCTCCCACACCTCGCGCGCGAGGATCACCGACGAGTCGAGTCCCACGACGTCCTCACGGGCCTGGACCATCGCGCGCCACCACTGGCGCTTGATGTTCTCCTTGAGTTCGACGCCCAGCGGCCCGTAGTCCCAGGCGGCACGCGTGCCGCCGTAGATCTCGCTGCAGGGGTAGACGAAGCCACGGCGCTTGCTCAGGCTGACGATCGTGTCGATCTTGTCGGCGGCCACAGTGCTCTCTTCAGTACGTACGGCACGGTCAGGGCACGGCTGGTTGCGCGTACCCGAATACCTCAGGTTACCGGCCATACGGGTACGGGGTTCAAATCGGTATCGTCCGGCCCGTCCCAGTCACGGCCACCTGCCGTTCACCCGTCCGAGTGAGTTGACAATCATTTCCAGATAAGATGAGAATGATTGTCATGATGATCGGACGACGTACCCGCAGCTCCATAGCCATCGCCGCCACCGCCCTCACCGCCTCCCTCGTCCTGACCGCCTGCGGTGGCAGCAGCAGCGCCCAGAGCGCCGACGGCAAGCTGAAGGTCGTCGCCTCCTTCTACCCGATGGAGTACCTGGCCCAGCAGATCGGCAAGGACCACGTCGCGGTCACCGACCTCACCGCGGCCGGCGTCGAGCCGCACGACCTGGAGCTCACCGCCAAGCAGGTCGCCACCGTCCAGAAGTCCGACGCGATCATCTACCTCAAGGGCCTGCAGCCCACCGTCGACCAGGCCGTCGGCCAGTCCTCGGCCAAGTACAAGATCGACGCCACCGCCGCCAGCCCGCTGGTCGACCACCACCTCGACGAGGGCGCCGAGGCCGACGGCCACCAGCACGACGGCCCGGCCGGCGACCCGCACATCTGGCTCGACCCGACCCGCTACGCGGCGATCGCCAAGAGCGTCGGCGACGGGTTCGCCAAGGCCGACCCGGCCCACGCCGACGACTACCGCAAGAACACCGACGACCTGGTCGGCCGGCTGACCACGCTGGACCAGGAGTTCCGGGACGGCCTGAAGGACGCCAAGTCCAGGACCTTCGTCACCAGCCACGCCGCCTTCGGCTACCTCGCCGACCACTACGGCCTCACCCAGGTCGCCATCAACGGCGTCGACCCCGAGTCCGAGCCCACCCCGGCCCGCCTCGCCGACGTGCAGAAGGCCGCCAAGGACAACGGCGTCACCACGATCTTCTTCGAGACCCTGGTCAGCCCCAAGCTCGCCGACACCGTCGCCAAGGACCTCGGCCTCAAGACCGCCGTGCTGGACCCGCTGGAGGGCGTCAAGGACCCGGGCAAGGAGGACTACCTCTCGGTCATGAAGCAGAACCTGGCCAACCTCCAGACCGCCCTCGGCGCCACCCCCGCCGCGACCGGCACCACTCCCACCGCGACCGGCACCCCCACCAGCTGACGGGACGACAGCACCATGACCCACCCGATACCCCCGGCCGTCCGCCTCCGCGACGCCGTCGCCTCCCGCGGCGGTCGGCCGGTGCTGCGCGGCGTCGACCTCACCGTCCAGCCCGGCGAGGTGGTCGCCCTGCTCGGCGCCAACGGCTCCGGCAAGTCCACCACCGTCAAGGCCGTCATCGGCTCCGTCCCGCTGGGGCAGGGCACGCTGGAGCTGTTCGGCGTCCCGTACGCCGGCTTCCGCGCCTGGCACCGGATCGGGTACGTCCCGCAGCGCACCACCGCCGCCTCCGGCGTGCCGGCCACCGTGCGCGAAGTGGTCTCCACCGGGCGGCTGCCGCAGCACCGGCTGCTGCCGTTGGGGCCCCGGGGGCCCCCGGGCGGGGGCGGGGCCGCCGCCCCCCGCCGGGGGGCGGGGAGGGGCGGGGGGCGCGCGGCCCCCCCCGGCGGCGGGGCGGGTGACCGAGCCGTCGGCGAG
>NZ_JBHWIJ010000074.1:30031-31102 GCF_042732255.1 Kitasatospora sp. NPDC059803
CGGGGGCCGCGCCCGCCCCCGGCGGCGCGCCCCCCCCCCGCGGCGCCCCGCCCCCCCCTCGACCGCGCGCTCGCCGCCGTCGGCATGCTGGAACGGGCCGGGGACGGCGTCGCCGACCTGTCCGGCGGCCAGCAGCAGCGGGTGCTGATCGCCCGCGCCCTGGTCGGCACCCCCGACCTGCTGATCATGGACGAGCCGATGGCCGGCGTGGACGCCGCCAGCCAGCAGGTGCTCGCCGACACCCTGCGCGCCGAGGTCTCCCGCGGCGCCGCCGTCCTCCTCGTGCTGCACGAACTCGGGCCGCTGGAGCCGCTGATCGACCGCGCCGTGGTGCTGCGGGACGGCTGCGTCGCACACGACGGCCCGCCCGTGCCCAACACCGGACTGCACGCGCTGCCCGGCCACGACCACGTCCACCCGCACGCCGACCACACCCCGCCGAGGCTGCTGGCATGACCGAGATGCTCTCCTACGACTTCATGCAGCGCGCCCTGCTCGCCGCCGTCCTGGTCGGGATCACCGCCCCGGCCGTCGGCATCTACCTGGTGCAGCGCCGGCAGGCCCTGATGGGCGACGGCATGGGGCACGTCGCGATGACCGGCGTCGGCCTCGGCTTCATCTTCCAGACCAGCCCGGTCTGGATGGCCGTGCTGGTCTGCGTGCTCGGCGCCGTCACGATGGAACTGGTCCGCTCGCGCGGCAACCAGCGCGGCGACATCGCCCTGGCGATGCTCTTCTACGGCGGCATGGCCTGCGGCAAGCTGCTCGTCTCGCTCTCCGCCCAGGCCGGCGCCGGCTCGCTGGAGAGCTACCTGTGGGGCTCCATCCTCACCGTCGCCCCGGCCGACCTGATCACCATCGCGGTGCTCGGCGCGGTGGTCGTCGCGGTCACCGTCGGCCTGCGCCGGCAGCTCTTCGCGATCTGCCAGGACGAGGACTTCGCCCGGGTCACCGGCCTGCCGGTGCGCACGCTCAACCTGCTGCTCGCGGTGATGGCCGCCGTCACCGTCACCGTCGCGATGCGGGTGGTCGGGCTGCTGCTGGTCAGCGCCCTGATGGTGGTCCCGGTGG
>NZ_JBHWIJ010000075.1:0-16677 GCF_042732255.1 Kitasatospora sp. NPDC059803
GGGGGGGCCCCCGGGTGTTCGGGGGGGGGGGGGGGGGGGGGGGGGCCCGGGGGGGGGCGCCCGCCACCCGCCGGGGGTGCGGCCCGGGTTGGGCCCGCTCCCCGACTCAGTGTTCAGGTGTCGCCGTGGTCAGCGCGTCAGCGCCACCACTGGACCGCCTTCTCGGCGTTGATGATGCCCGCGCCGTAGAAGCCGTTGTCGTCCGCGCCGCCCTCGCAGGTGGCCTTGTACGCGCCGGTGCCGCCCGGGTTGTACTCGCCGGTCGGGCAGGGGTGCGACTCCGCCTGGTTGGTGAGCAGCTCGGTCAGCTCGTCCGGGTTGGCCCACGGGAAGGTGCTGGCGAGCAGCGCGACCACGCCGACGACGTGCGGGGTGGCCATCGAGGTGCCCTGCATGTAGCCGTACTTGTTGCCCGGGATGGTGGAGAGGATCCGACCGTCCTTGTCCGGGGTGTCCGGGAGCTGGTAGCGGCGGTCGCCACCCGGCGCGGCGACGGTCACGACGCCCTTGCCGTAGCTGGAGTAGTACGCCTTGTCGCCCTTGACGCCCACCGAGGAGACGGCGATGACGCCGGGCAGCTCGGTCGGCAGCGACAGGCAGTCGTTGGTGACCGGGCGGGTCACCTTGGTGGTGTCGTCCGGGCTGGAGACGTCAACGGTCTTGTGCGCCAGGTCGATGTTCTCGTTGCCCGCCGCGGCGACGTTGAGGACGCCCTTGCGCTGCGAGAACGAGACCGCCTTGCGGACGGCGGCGCTGATCGCGGCCTGGTCCTTGTCGTTCGGGCAGTTGAACATCCACGGGTCGACGTAGTAGCTGTTGTTGGTCACCTTGAACTGGTGCTCACCGGCCCACACGAAGCCGCAGATCGCGTACTCGGGGTAGATGAACCCGCCGTCGTCGACGACCTTGACCGCGGCCAGCTTCACGTTCGGGGCGATGCCGACGACGCCCTTGCCGTTCTTGGCGGCGCCGATCGTGCCGGCCACGTGGGTGCCGTGGTCGCTGGTGGTGGGCTGCCAGGACTTCCAGTCGGTGTTCGGCTTGCCGCCGTCGATGCAGGAGACCGACTGCGAGGCGTCCACGTTGGCGGCCAGGTCCTCGTGCGTCGCGTCGATGCCGGAGTCCAGCACGCCGACGGTGACGTTGCGGCTGCCGAGCGAGAGCTTGTGCGCCTTGTCGACACCGATCTGGCGCATGTCCCACTGGTTGGCCTCGTACGGCTCCTGACCGGCGGCGGGCGCGGCGGAGGGCTCGGCGGCGACGTCGGCCTTGGCCTGGTCGGCGGCGGTGATGCCCTTGGTGCGGCTGGCACCGACGGAGTCGACGCCCTTGGCCTGGCGCAGCTTCTGCGCGAACGCGGTGTCGTCCGAGCGGGCGATGACGACGCCGATCTGCTCGTACGAGTACACCACCGAGCCGCCGAGGGCGGTGATCGCCTTCTCGACCTTCTGCACCTGGCCGTGGTTGGCCTTGGTGTTGACGACGTAGCTGAGCAGCGGACCGGTCGTCGAGCCCGCCGAGGGGGCCGCGACGGCGGTGCCGGCCGGGAGCGCGAGGGCGCCGGCGGTGGCGAGCACGAGGCCCACCGCCGCGAACCGGGTCCGGCTGATCCGAGGAACTCTCATAGGGGTTGGCCCTCCCGAGTCGTCATGCGGCAGCTGCGGTGTGGCAGGTGCGCCTGGAATGATCGGGACGCTAATGAATATTCGCTGATAAGCGCAAGAGGTAGTCATCTAATCGTCACATGTTGGCCAACATCGGAACCGAGGAGTCCGGAGGCCCAACATGTCAACAGAGTTGAAGAGTGTTAAAAAGTGACGGTCCGCCGACGTGCTACGGTGCGCCGGGCAGTGAGTACAGCGTCCGGGCGTTGTCGGCGGCGACCAACCGGGCCAGCCGCTGCGCGTCCGCCGCCGAACAGGCGCCACCCGCCTGCCAGTCGGCCAGCACCGCCCCCAGTCCGTACCGGAACTGGGCGGCGCCCACCAGGTACAACTCGGGCAGCCCGTACGCGTCGGTGGAGAACAACAGCTTGCCGAACGGCGCCAGTTCCAGCATCTCGCCCAGCACCGCAGCCACCCGCGGGCCGGTGTAGGAGGCGGTCAGCCCGAGGTCGGTGTACACCGTCGGGAAGGCCTGGGCCAGCCACCCGGCCTGGCGGTGGTACGGGTAGCAGTGCAGCAGCACCAGCGGGACGCCGCTCGGCTCGGCGGCGCGCACGAAACCGGTCAGCAGCGACGGATCGGCCCGGTGCAGGGTGAGGTCGGGATCGCCGAAGCCGGTGTGGAGTTGGAGCGGCAGGCCCAGCCCGGCACAGACGTCCACGGCCGTCCAGAGCAGGTGGTGCAGCAGCACCGGATCGGCCAGCCGGCCCCGCCCGCCGCGCAGCCAGGCGCCGGCCGCGGCCACCACCGCCGCCCGCGCGGGCCGTTCGGCGGGGGCGGCCAGGCCGTGCCGGTAGGCGAGCACCGACTTGACCGCGACCGCACCCGCGGCGGCCGCCGCCAGCGCCTCCCCGACGGCCTGCGGCCAGGACTCGGCCGGGCCCGCCACCGTTTCGGCCACCGACTCCAACCGGACCACCTCGTGCACCACCGCCCCGGCGGCCGCGGCCAGTTCGCCGAGCGGCAGCAGCGGAAGGCCCGCGGCGGCGGTCAGCCCGGTGTCCACCAGGCAGGTGTCCAGCCCGGCCGCGGCCAGCAGCCGGCGGGTGGCCTCGGCGCCGCCCAGCTCCCGCCGCCGGGCCAGGTAGTCGGCGGCCGGGGCGTGCGCGGGCAGGCCGAGAACGGGCGGGCACCAGCGCCGGACGGCCAGGCCGAGCGCGCTGTCGAAGGGCGAACAGCCGGGCGCGGGCGGCCGGTCGGACTCGGTGAGCAGCCCGGCCAGGGCGTCGTCGGCGAGGTCGGCCGCCACCACGCTGTGGCAGTGGTGGTCGACCAGCGCGGGCACCGCCGGGGCCCCGGCGTGCACCGGTCAGTACCGCCAGCGGGTGGCGGCGACCAGTTGCTCGGGGGTGGCGGCGGCGTACTGCTCGCCCTCCGCCCGGCGCACCGCCAGCACCGCCTCGTACAGCGGCCCGCCGAGCGCCTCCCGCAGCACCGCCGAGCGCTCGTACGCGGCCAGCGCCTGCGCCGGTCCGGTCGGCAGCCGGGGCACCGCGCCGGGCTCGGCGGCGGCCGGGTCGCCGGTGAACTCCGTTGGCAGCTCCCGGTGTTGGTCGAGGCCGGCGAGACCGGCGGCGAGCACCGCGCCGACCGCCAGGTACGGATTGGCGCTGGCGTCGAAGCACTTGATCTCGGCGTTGGCGGCGTCGGCCCGCTCCCCCGTGGAGCCCGTCACCAGGCGCAGCGCGGCCTCGCGGTTCTCCAGGCCCCAGCACTGGTAGGCGCCGGCCCAGTGCGAGGGCACCAGCCGCAGGTAGCCGGCCGGGCTGGAGCAGCCCAGCACCAGGAGTTCGGGCAGCGCGCCGAGCACCCCGGCGAGGAAGCCCTCGGCCTCGGCGGTCAGGCCGTACGGGCCGGGGCCGCCGTGGCCGAGGTTGCGGCCGTCCCGCCAGAGGCTCAGGTGCAGGTGCCCGCCGTTGCCGACCGCACCGGGCTCGACCACGGGGGCGAAGGAGACCCGCAGGCCGTGCCGGGCGGAGACGGCCCGCACGGTGTGCCGGACCAGGACGGAGGTGTCGGCGGCGCCGACCGGGCCCTCGGGGGCCACCGAGACCTCGAACTGGCCCGGGGCGTACTCGGGGTGGATCTGCAGGACGGTCAGCCCCTGCTCGCCGAGGGCGCGCAGGACGTCCCGCAGGTAGTCGGTGAGGTCGGTGAGCCGGTGCATCCCGTACGCGGGGCCGTGCGTCGGGTACTGCGGCTCCTCCTGCGGGCCGCCGGCGAGGGCGACCACCCACTCGACCTCGATGCCGGCCCGCAGGGTCAGCCCGCGCTCGGCGGCCGCGGCCTCCATCCGGCGGGCGAACAGCCGCTGGCAGCCGGGGTGCGGGGTGCCGGCCTGGGTGTGCCGGTCCCCCGGGGCCCAGGCCCAGCCGGGCTGGGCGGCCAGCGGGACGACCCGGTCGAGGTCGGGGTAGAGCCGCAGGTCCCCGGTGGGGCCGCCGGTGCTCGGGCTGGTGGTGATGCCGTCGTCGGCGAGGAAGACGTCGAAGCAGGGTGCGGTGCCTACGCCCCACTGCGCGGCGTGCACCAGGGCGCCCAGCGGGACGGCCTTGACCCGGGTGATGCCCGCGTTGTCCACCCAGGTGACGGCCACCGCGTCGACGGCGGCGGTGCGCAGTCGGTCGACGGCGGCCTCGGCCTGTTCGACGCGCGCGGCGCGCGGGGGCAGCGTGACGGCGGCGAGGTGCCCGCCGAGGCCTCCGGCCGGGCCGGTGGAGCCGGAGGCGGACGCGGCGGGGCCGGCGGCGGTTCCGAGGGTCATGCCCCCCATGCTGCCCCGCCCGCCGCGGCCGGGTAACTCCCCTATCGGGTGGTCCCCGTGGACGTCCGTCCGCCCGTTCACCCGTTCGGGCCGCCACCGGACCCCGCCCCGCCGTCCGGATGCCTTTTGTGACGCCCGCACCCCTTCCTACTCGCGGGTAGCTTCGCTACAGTGGCCGGACGCACCACCGCCGGGCTACGGGAGCCGCACCGGCGGGGGCCTGCGGTCGCCGTGTCCACGGCGGGCGCGCGGTGCGTCATTCACCGGCCGGCGCCGCGAACCGCGGCGGGCCGGGTCTCCTTCCTCGTATCAGAGCCGCTTCCTTTCACCCTTGAGCGCCTGAGCACCACGGCACACCCCTCAGTTCGGCCGGAGCGGACCGGCCGCCGGGGCCGTGTGCCGGAACCCGTCATCTCCCCAGCCCCGCGCGCGGACCCTCCCCCGGCGGCGGCCGCCCCCGCCGCACGCGCGGGCGCGGCGGCCCGCCCGCCGGGGCGTGCGCGGGCCCTTCAGGACTAGGAGTCAGGACAGATGGAGCGTCCCTTTTCCACGGTCGCCGTCGTCGGCCTCGGCACGATGGGTGCCGGTGTCGCGGTGGCCGTCGCCAGGAGCGGCCGCCGGGTGATCGGCATCGAGGCCACCGAGGACTCTGCCGCCCGGGCACTGGCCCGGATCGAGGAGGCGACCGCGCACGCGGTCGACCGGGAGCGGATCACCGCCGGGGAGCGCACCGCGCTGCTGGCGCTGATCTCGGTCGGCCACGAGCTGTCGGCCGCCGCCGGGGCCGAGCTGGTGGTCGAGGAGGTGCCCGAGCAGCTGGAGCTGAAGCGGGAGCTCTTCGCCGAGCTGGACCGGATCTGCCCGGCGGGGACGGTGCTGGCCACCGGCACCACCGCGCTCTCGGTGACCCGGATCGCCGCCGCGACCGCCCGCCCGGAGCGGGTGCTGGGCCTGCACTTCTTCAACCCGGTGCACAGCATGAAGCTGGTCGAGGTGGTCCGCACGGTGCTGACCTCCCCGCAGGTCGCCGAGGACGCCGCCGCGTTCGCCCGGGACCTCGGCAAGGAGCCGGTGGCGGCCGGCGACCGGGCCGGCTTCGTGGTCAACGGCCTGCTGTTCGCGTACCTGAACCAGGCCGCCGCGATGTACGAGTCCAAGTACGCCTCCCGGGAGGACATCGACGCCGCGATGCGGCTCGGCTGCGGCCTGCCGATGGGCCCGCTGGCGCTGCTCGACCTGATCGGCGTGGACACCGCGCGGACCGTCCTGGAGGCAATGTACGAGCAGTCCCGGGACCGCCTGCACGCGCCCGCCCCGATCCTCGGCCAGCTGGTCGCGGCCGGGCTGCTGGGCCGCAAGTCCGGCCGCGGCTTCTACACCTACGAGGCGCCCGGCTCGTCCAGGGCCGTCGACGCGGCGACCGGCCCGGCGCGGGCCGCGGTGGCGGGCCGGGAGGTCCGCACGGTCGGCGTCTGCGGCTCGGGCACCATGGCGACCGGCATCGCCGAGGTCTTCGCCAAGGCCGGCCGCCCGGTGCTGCTGGCCGCCCGCAGCCAGGAGAAGGCCGACCGGGCCAAGGCGCAGCTGGCGAAGTCGCTGGCGCGCGCGGTCGACCGGGGCCGGCTGAGCGCGCAGGCGCGGGACGCCGCGCTGGCGCTGGTCACCCCGGTCGGCCAGTACGCCGAACTGGCCGAGGTGGACCTGGTGATCGAGGCGGTGGCCGAGGACCTGACGGTCAAGCGCGAGCTGTTCGCCGCCCTGGACAAGATCGTCAGGCCGGGCGCGGTGCTCGCCACCACCACCTCCTCGCTGCCGGTGATCAGCTGCGCGACCGCCACCTCGCGGCCGCAGGACGTGATCGGCATGCACTTCTTCAACCCGGCGCCGGCCATGAAGCTGGTCGAGGTGGTCTCCACCGTGCTGACCGCGCCGGACGTCACCGCGACCGTGCTGGAGCTGACCGCCGAGGTCCGCAAGCACCCGGTGGAGTGCGGCGACCGGGCCGGCTTCATCGTCAACGCGCTGCTCTTCCCCTACCTGAACGACGCGGTGCGGATGCTCCAGGAGCACTACGCGACGGTGGACGACATCGACACCGCGATGAAGCTGGGCTGCGGCTACCCGATGGGCCCGTTCGAGCTGTTGGACGTGGTCGGCCTGGACGTCTCGCTGACCATCGAGCAGGTGCTGCACCAGGAGTTCCGCGAGCCGGGCCTGGCGGCCGCACCGCTGCTGGAGCACCTGGTCGCCGCCGGCTGCCTGGGCCGCAAGACCGGCCGCGGCTTCCGCGACCACGCGCGCCGGTGACCACGCCAGCTGCCGGGGGCGCCGCCGCGCGCGAGGCGGCGCCGCCCGGGGCCGGGCCGTCCGCGGCCGGGTCGGGCCCGGTCAGACCGGGCTGGAGCCCGGGGACGGTGTCCGCGCGCTGGCCCAGACCGGCCGTCACCGGCCCGGTCGCACCGGTCCGTCGGGGAAGGGCCGCGGCCGAACCGCCGGGGCCGTGTAGCGTTCCGGACATGGATCGGGTTCAGTCAGCCACCCCGCAGCACTCCGCCGGACCGCGCGGCGCCGACCGGACGGCCTCCTCGACCGGGGGCACCGGGCCGGAAGGGGGGCCGGGCAGCCGCCGGGCGGCGGCGCAGCGCCAGCAGATGCGTCAGGACCTGGCCACGGCCGCGATGGAGCTGTTCTCCTCGCAGGGCTACGAGGAGACCACGGTCGACCAGATCGCGGCCGCCGCCGGGGTGGCCCGGCGGACCTTCTTCCGGTACTTCCGGTCGAAGGAGGAGGCGATCTTCCCGGACCACGACGACACCCTCGTCCGGGTGGCCGACCTGCTGGCCAGCGCCGAGCCGGAGGAGCACCCGCTGGACGTGGTCTGCCGCGGCATCAAGGAGGTGCTGCGGATGTACGCCTCGACGCCGGGGGTGTCGGTCGCGCGGTACCAGCTGATCCGTCAGGTCCCGGCGCTGCGCGAGCGGGAGATCGCCGTGGTGGCCCGGTACGAGCGGCTGTTCACCCGGTACCTGCTGGGCCGCTTCGACACCGGCGAGTCCATCCCGTCGGGCTGGCAGCGCGGCGGCGAGGACGACTCGATGCTGGCCGAGGTATCGGCGGCGGCGGTCGTCGCGGCGCACAACCACGTGCTGCGGCGCTGGCTGCGGGCCGGCGGGCGCGGGGACGTGGAGGCGCAGCTGGACCACTCCTTCGAGGTGATCCGGCGGACTTTCTGGGCCGCCAGCACGCCGGGTGCCAGACGCCGCGGCTCCCTGGTGGCACCGGGTGCCAATGGGGCTCCCGGTGACGTGCTGGCCGAGAGCGCACTGAGTGCCAGCCCTGGAGGTGAGGTGCTCATCACAGTCGCCCGGACGGACGCCCCGCTGGACGTGGTGGTGGACAGCATCCGGGCCGCACTGAGTGGCGCCAGGGAGTCCTGAGGTCACCATCTAGCCAGGTCAGAGCGATATCGAGGGCCCGCGTCGAGCAGTCGGCGCGGGCCCTTTCGGCGTCCGCCGCAGCGCGTTCGAGGGCCGTTCCAGCGCGCCGGAATTCGTGACACCCGGTGTCTTTACGAGTGGCACAGGGTGCCACTACCTTGTTACTCACCAGTCGCGGCGCCGCGGCTCCCCACCTCGGCGCGCCGTCGTCCGGCGTTCCCACACCCCGGGAGCAGTGCGCGTTCGGCCCGGTCCACCCCGGGCGCCCAGCCCGACCACCACCACCCACCTCAGCGAAGCCGGTGTCCGCTCCCGGCTACCCCAGACGCCCTGTGCCCTCACACAGGTACGCCTTCGGAGGCAGCCATGCAGGAAATCCTCGACGCGATCCTCAGCAACGACGCCACGTCGGAGGACTTCGCCGCCGTCAAGCTTCCCGAGTCCTACCGAGCGGTGACGCTCCACAAGGACGAGGAGCAGCTGTTCGCGGGCCTCGACAGCCGCGACAAGGACCCCCGCAAGTCCCTTCACCTCGACGAGGTCGCCCTGCCCGAGCTGGGCCCCGGCGAGGCCCTGGTCGCCGTCATGGCCAGCGCGGTGAACTACAACACCGTCTGGAGCTCGATCTTCGAGCCGGTCTCCACCTTCTCCTTCCTGGAGCGCTACGGCCGGCTGTCGCCGCTCACCAAGCGCCACGACCTGCCGTACCACGTCCTCGGCTCCGACCTCGCGGGCGTGGTGCTGCGCACCGGCGCCGGCGTCAACGCCTGGAAGCCCGGCGACGAGGTCGTCGCGCACTGCCTCTCCGTCGAGCTGGAGTCCCCGGACGGCCACAACGACACGATGATGGACCCGGAGCAGCGCATCTGGGGCTTCGAGACCAACTTCGGCGGGCTGGCCCAGATCGCCCTGGTGAAGACCAACCAGCTGCTGCCCAAGCCCAAGCACCTCACCTGGGAGGAGGCCGCCTCCCCCGGCCTGGTCAACTCCACCGCGTACCGCCAGCTGGTCTCGCGCAACGGCGCCGGCATGAAGCAGGGCGACAACGTGCTGATCTGGGGCGCCAGCGGCGGCCTCGGCTCGTACGCCACCCAGTACGCGCTGGCCGGCGGCGCCACCCCGATCTGCGTGGTCTCCAACGACCAGAAGGCCGGGATCTGCCGCGCCATGGGCGCCGAGGCGATCATCGACCGCTCCGCCGAGGGCTACAAGTTCTGGAAGGACGAGCACACCCAGGACCCGCGCGAGTGGAAGCGCCTGGGCGCGAAGATCCGCGAGTTCACCGGCGGCGAGGACGTCGACATCGTCTTCGAGCACCCGGGCCGGGAGACCTTCGGCGCCTCGGTGTACGTCACCCGCAAGGGCGGCACCATCGTCACCTGCGCCTCCACCTCCGGCTTCATGCACCAGTACGACAACCGCTACCTGTGGATGTCGCTCAAGCGCATCGTCGGCTCGCACTTCGCCAACTACCGCGAGGCCTTCGAGGCCAACCGCCTGATCGCCAAGGGCAAGATCCACCCGACCCTGTCCAAGGTCTACTCCCTGGAGGAGACCGGCCAGGCCGCCCTCGACGTGCACCACAACAAGCACCAGGGCAAGGTCGGCGTGCTCTGCCTGGCGCCGGAGGAGGGCCTGGGCGTGCGCGACCACGCGCTGCGCGAGCTGCACCTGCCGGCGATCAACCGCTTCCGGAACGTCTGAGGCAGATCCGATGACCGATCAGCACGAGCGCGACCGCCCCTGGCTGATGCGCACCTACGCCGGGCACTCCACCGCGAGCGACTCCAACGCGCTCTACCGGCGGAACCTGGCGAAGGGCCAGACGGGCCTGTCCGTCGCCTTCGACCTGCCGACCCAGACCGGCTACGACTCCGACCACCTTCTCGCCCGCGGCGAGGTGGGCCGGGTCGGCGTCCCGGTCGGCCACGTCGGCGACATGCGCACCCTGTTCGACGGCATCCCGCTCGAACAGACCAACACCTCCATGACGATCAACGCCACCGCGATGTGGCTGCTGGCGCTCTACCAGGTGGTCGCCGAGGAGCAGGGCGCCGACATCGCCAAGCTCACCGGCACCACCCAGAACGACATCGTCAAGGAGTACCTGTCGCGCGGGACGCACGTCTTCCCGCCCGGCCCCTCGGTGCGCCTGATCACCGACATGATCGCCTACACCGTCGGCCGCATCCCCAAGTGGAACCCGATCAACATCTGCAGCTACCACCTGCAGGAGGCCGGGGCCACGCCCGTCCAGGAGATCGCCTACGCGATGTGCACCGCCATCTCGGTGCTCGACGCCGTCCGCGACTCCGGCCAGGTGCCGGCCGAGCGGATGGGCGAGGTGGTCGCCCGGATCTCCTTCTTCGTCAACGCCGGCGTGCGCTTCGTCGAGGAGATGTGCAAGATGCGCGCCTTCGCCCAGCTGTGGGAGAAGGTCACGCTGGAGCGCTACGGCGTCCAGGACCCGAAGCAGCGCCGCTTCCGCTACGGCGTCCAGGTCAACTCGCTCGGCCTGACCGAGGCCCAGCCGGAGAACAACGTCCAGCGGATCGTCCTGGAGATGCTGGCCGTCACCCTCTCCAAGGACGCCCGCGCCCGCGCCGTCCAACTGCCCGCCTGGAACGAGGCGCTGGGCCTGCCCCGGCCCTGGGACCAGCAGTGGTCGCTGCGGATCCAGCAGGTGCTGGCCTACGAGTCGGACCTGCTGGAGTACGGCGACCTCTTCAACGGCTCCGAGGTGATCGAGGCCAAGACCGCCGACCTGCTGGCCGGCGCCGAGGCGGAGATCGCCAAGGTGCTGGCGATGGGCGGGGTCATTCCCGCCGTGGAGTCCGGCTACCTGAAGTCCAACCTGGTCTCCTCGCACGCCGCCCGGCGGGCCCGGATCGAGTCCGGCGAGGACAAGATCGTCGGCGTCAACTGCTTCGACACCACCGAGGAGAGCCCGCTCACGGCCGACCTCGACACCGCCATCATGGTCGTCGACCCGGCCTCCGAGCAGTCCGTGCTCGCCGCCCTGGAGGCCTGGCGCGGACAGCGCGACGAGGCCGCCGTCCAGACCGCGCTGGCCGAGCTCAAGGCCACCGCGGCCACCGACGCCAACCTGGTGCCGGCCACGCTCGCCTGCGCCCGGGCCGGCGTCACCACCGGCGAGTGGGCCTTCGCCCTGCGCGAGGTCTTCGGCGAGTACCGCGCGCCCACCGGCGTCGGCGGCGCCCCGGTCGCGGTGGCCGCCGAACCCGGCGGGGAACTGGCCGCGGTGCGCGCCGCCGTCGCCGCCACCGCCGAGGAACTGGGCTCCGGCAAACTGCGCCTGCTGGTCGGCAAGCCCGGCCTGGACGGACACTCCAACGGCGCCGAGCAGATCGCCGTCCGGGCCCGCGACGCCGGGTTCGAGGTGGTCTACCAGGGCATCCGGCTGACCCCCGAGCAGATCGTCTCCGCCGCCGTCGCGGAGGACGTGCACTGCGTGGGCCTGTCGATCCTCTCCGGCGCCCACTGCGAGCTGGTGCCCGACGTCCTGCGCCGGCTGCGCCGGGCCGGGGTGCAGGATGTCCCGGTGATCGTGGGTGGCATCATCCCGGCAGCGGACGGCGAGGCCCTCAAGGCCGCCGGCGTCGCCGCCGTGTTCACCCCGAAGGACTTCGGCATCACCACCATCATCGGCCGGATCGTGGACGAGATCCGGCTCGCCAACAAGCTCCAGCCCTGGACGCCCGCACCCGCGCCCACCAGCTGACCACTGGGAAGGAACCGACCCACCCTCATGGCTACCGTCAACCGTCTGCGCCCGCGCCGCTCCTGCCTCGCCGTGCCCGGCAGCAACCCGCGCTTCCTGGAGAAGGCCCAGGGCCTCCCCGCCGACCAGGTCTTCCTCGACCTGGAGGACGCCTGCGCCCCCCTGGCCAAGGAGGGCGCCCGCCACCACATCGTCGACGCGCTCAACAACGGCGACTGGGGCGGCAAGACCCGCGTCGTCCGGGTCAACGACTGGACCACCCACTGGACCTACCGCGACGTGATCACCGTCGTCGAGGGCGCCGGCCCCAACCTCGACTGCATCATGCTGCCCAAGGTCCAGGACGCCGAGCAGGTCAAGGCGCTCGACCTGCTGCTCACCCAGATCGAGAAGACCATGGGCTTCGAGGTCGGCCGGATCGGCATCGAGGCGCAGATCGAGAACGCCAAGGGCCTGGTCAACGTCGACGCCATCGCCGAGGCCTCGCCCCGGCTGGAGACCATCATCTTCGGCCCCGCCGACTTCATGGCCTCCATCAACATGAAGTCCCTGGTGGTCGGCGAGCAGCCGGCCGGCTACCCGGCCGACGCCTACCACTACATCCTGATGCGCATCCTGATGGCCGCCCGCGCCAACGACCTCCAGGCCATCGACGGCCCGTACCTGCAGATCCGCAACCAGGAGGGCTACCGCGAGGTCGCCCGGCGCGCCGCCGCCCTCGGCTTCGACGGCAAGTGGGTGCTCCACCCCGACCAGGTCGGCGCCGCGAACGAGATCTTCTCGCCCTCCCAGGAGGACTACGACCACGCCGAGCTGATCCTCGACGCCTACGACTGGTGCACCTCCGAGGCGGGCGGCGCCAAGGGCTCCGCGATGCTCGGCGACGAGATGATCGACGAGGCCAGCCGCAAGATGGCCCTGGTCATCGCCGGCAAGGGCCGGGCCGCCGGCCTGGAGCGCACCACCAAGTTCGAGATCCCGGAAAGCTGAGGCCCGCCGCGATGCAGTTCGGACGCACCTACGAGGAGTTCGAGGTCGGCGCGGTCTACAAGCACTGGCCCGGCAAGACCGTCACCGAATACGACGACCACCTCTTCTGCCTGCTCACCATGAACCACCACCCGCTCCACCTGGACACCAACTACGCCGAGCGGACGACGGACTTCGGCAGGAACGTGGTGGTGGGCAACTACATCTACTCGCTGCTGCTGGGCATGTCCGTCCCGGACGTCTCCGGCAAGGCCATCGCCAACCTGGAGATCGAGTCGCTGCGGCACGTCGCGCCGACCTTCCACGGCGACACCCTCTACGGCGAGACCACCGTGCTCGACAAGTGGCCGTCCAAGTCCAAGGACGACCGCGGCATCGTGTACGTCGAGACCAAGGGGTACAAGCAGGACGGCACGGTCGTCTGCATCTTCCGCCGCAAGGTGATGGTGCCGACCGGGACGTACATCAAGGAGCGCGGCGGCGAGCAGCCCGGCCGCCCGACTCCCCTTTCCTAGGACCCCTTTCCTGGGACCCCGGATCTCCCCAGACCCCGGAGGGGCCGGCCGCCGTCATCGGCCGACCCCCACCCGGAACGGGGGCCCTGCTGCCGCAGCCACGCCGGCAGGGCCCCCGGCAATCCCCCCCCCCCCCGCCCCCTCAAACCTTTCGGAGCCGCACGATGGGACGCCTGGCACAGACCGACGGCCTCACCGAGATCCAGCGGGACATCCTCGCCACCGTGCGGGATTTCGTCGACAAGGAGATCATTCCGGTCGCGACCGAGCTGGAACACAAGGACGAGTACCCGACCGCCATCGTCGAGGGGATGAAGCAGCTCGGCCTCTTCGGCCTCACCATCCCCGAGGAGTACGGCGGCCTCGGCGAGTCGCTGCTCACCTACGCCCTGGTGGTCGAGGAGATCGCCCGCGGCTGGATGAGCGTGTCCGGCATCGTCAACACCCACTTCATCGTGGCGCACATGATCAACGCCCACGGCACCCAGGAACAGAAGGACCACTTCCTGCCGAAGATGGCCGCCGGGGAAATCCGCGGCGCGTTCTCGATGTCCGAGCCCGGCCTCGGCTCCGACGTTTCGGCCATCTCCACCAAGGGCGTCAAGGACGGGGAGTTCTACGTCCTCAACGGCCAGAAGATGTGGCTCACCAACGGCGGCACCTCCACCCTCGTCGCGGTCCTGTGCAAGACCGACGAGGGCGGCAGCACCCCGTACAAGAACATGACCACCTTCCTGATCGAGAAGACCCCCGGATTCGGCCCGAACCCGACCGTCCCCGGCCTCACCGTGCCCGGGAAGATCGAGAAGATGGGCTACAAGGGCGTCGACACCACCGAACTGGTCCTCCAGGACGTCCGGATCCCGGCCGACCGCATCCTCGGCGGCGTCCCCGGGCGCGGCTTCTACCAGATGATGGACGGCGTCGAGGTCGGCCGCGTCAACGTCGCCGCCCGCGGCTGCGGCGTCGCCCGCCGCGCCTTCGAACTCGGCATCTCCTACGCCCAGCAGCGCTCCACCTTCGGCAAGAAGATCGCCGAGCACCAGGCCATCCAGTTCAAGCTCGCCGAGATGGCCACCAAGGTCGAGGCCGCCCACCAGATGATGGTCATGGCCGCCCGCAAGAAGGACGGCGGCGAGCGCAACGACCTCGAAGCCGGCATGGCCAAGTACCTCGCCTCCGAGTACTGCAAGGAGGTCGTCGAGGACGCCTTCCGCATCCACGGCGGCTACGGCTTCTCCAAGGAGTACGAGATCGAACGGCTCTACCGCGAGGCCCCGATGCTGCTCATCGGTGAAGGAACTGCGGAGATCCAGAAGATGATCGTCGGACGCCGGCTCCTGGAGGAGTACCGGATCGCGGAGTGAGCACCGGGTCACCCCGGCTCGACGAGCGGCCCCCGGGGCGCTCCGGGCCGGCTGGACGACCCCTTCCGAACCGCCGGTCGACGGGCGTGCGGGCCCGTCCCGGCCACCCGCCGTGCCCATCACGACCCCGGCCTGGTCCGCCTGGGTCCGGCACGGCCCTCCGGGAGCGGCCGCAGGGCGTACAGCTGCAACGACACGCCCCGCGGCCGCTTCCGCACACCCTCGACAGGCCGTGTCCCGCGCCCCCGGCGGACCGCGAACGGCCCGTTCCGCCCACCGGGTTCCGCCGACGGGCCTGTTGAGACAAGTGTCACCAGCCCCGTCCGGTCCCTTGGGAACCGGACCGGGGCGAGCTACGGTCGTAGAGGTGGGACGCGCACACGCGCTTCCATCGGACACGTGAACGAGCAGGCGGGTTGCCCACCCACCGTGTGCTCCCGATAGCATCCACCGGGACAGCAAGCCGTCCCTCTATTACCCGATCCCGCGGTGGCCCCCGTCCAGCGGCCATGATCCCCCGCGACAAAGGTCTTCGATGCCCATCAGCCCGTCCCCTCACACCTCCGTCACGGACCGCGATGCCCTCGCAGCCACGACGGCCGGTCGGCGACCCCGCGTGACCATCGCGCGCGGAGCCACCCCCTGGTTCGTCCCCACCCTCGCCACGGCCGCCGTGACCACCGCCCTCACCCGGCGCAGCGGCAAGTGGGCCCTGGCAGCGGTACCCGCCTGTGCGCTCAGCGCGGGCATGCTGTGGTTCTTCCGCGACCCCGAGCGTGAGATCGGCGCGGGCAGAGTGATCTCCCCCGCCGACGGCGTGGTGCAGAGCATCGACGCCTGGCCGGACGGCCGCACCCGGGTCGCGATCTTCATGAGCCCGCTCAACGTCCACGTCAACCGCGCGCCCCTGCCCGGCACGGTGACGTCGGTCGAGCACGTCGCGGGCGGCTTCGTCCCCGCGTTCAACAAGGACAGCGACCAGAACGAGCGGGTCGTCTGGCACTTCGACACCGAGCTCGGCGACATCGAGATGGTGCAGATCGCGGGGGCCGTGGCCCGTCGCATCGTGCCGTACGTCGCCGCCGGTACCAAGGTCGAGCAGGGCGACCGGATCGGCCTGATCCGGTTCGGCTCCCGGGTCGACACCTACCTGCCGGCCGGCGTCGAGGTCGGCGTCGAGGTCGGCCAGAAGACCACAGCCGGGGTGACGCGCCTTGACCGTGACTGATCCTGAGACAATCGTCGGCCTGGACGACGAGGAGACGGCCCTGCGCCGTCGCCGCTGGGCGCGCGACCGCGAGCTGCGCGCCCCGCGCTCTCCCCAGCACCTGTCCACCGCCGACTTCCTGACCCTGGGGAACGCCGTCTGCGGCTTCCTGGCGATCTACTCGATCACCACCGGGGTCCTCGTCCCGCACATCACCAACCCGGACGCCGCACCCGACCGGCACAGCGCCGCCACCGCGGTCACGCTGCTGCTCATCGGCTCCATGTGCGACCTCTTCGACGGGCTGGTGGCGCGCAAGCTCCGCTCCTCCGCCCTCGGAGCGGAACTGGACAACCTGGCCGACCTGATCAGCTTCGGCATCGCGCCGGCCTACTTCGTCGCCGTCTGGGGCATGGTCTCGCAGGGCTCCAACAGCAAGCTCTCGGCGCTCATCGCGATCACCGTCCTGCTCGCGGTCGTCCTGCGGCTCGCCCGCTTCTCCGCCGTCAAGATGCGACCCGGGGTGTTCCAGGGCATGCCCTGCCCGATGGGCGCGATGACGGTGATCGCCATCGTGCTGCTCGACCCGCCGTTCCTGCCCGGTCTGCTCGCCATCTTCGGCGCCGCGTACCTCATGGTCAGCCGGATCGAGTACCCCAAGCCCCAGGGGCTGCTGGCCACCGCCACGCTGTGCTGGATCGTCGTCTCCATCGGCTGCCTCGCGGCCTGGGCGACCGGCCTGCCCGGCGGCGACGCCCTGATGCACGTCGGCGCCTTCGCCCAGATCACGCTCGCCGCGATGGCCCCACTGCTGGTCATCCGGCGCAAGGTCGGACAGAAGGTCGGCGACGTCCGCGCCAGGCGGGCGGAGTCCCGCCTCGGCTAGTCGTTCCCGTACGCGAGAGGGGGGGGGGGGGGGGGCGGCGGGCGGGCCCCGGCGGGGTGAGGGCGGGCGCTGGAGGGCGGGGGGGGGCGACGGGGGGGGGGCGCG
>NZ_JBHWIJ010000075.1:16687-30924 GCF_042732255.1 Kitasatospora sp. NPDC059803
CTCCGGCGGCTCCTGCTGGCCGGCCGCCGCGCCGCGGGGCCGCCGGGCCCCCGCCGTGTGTTTGCGCCCCCCCCCCCCGGGCGCGGCCCCCACCCCCCCCCCCCCCCGCCCCTCTTCGTTGTGCTCGCTCTTCGGCGGGCGCTGCTACGCGTCGGCGGGCGCCGCTAGGCGCCGCCGGTGTGCACGCTGAACGCCGAGCGGCGGGCCGCCCGCGCCACGCCCGGATCCGGATGCACGCTCGAGACCGCCGACAGCACCGAGGCCGCCCGCGGGTGCCCCGACTGCCGGGCCCGGGCGAACAGCCGCACCGGATCGCCCGCCGCGGCGCCCTCGACGTGGCCCACCAGCAGCTCCGTCTCGCCGTGGTCCAGCACCGCCGCCGCCGTGTCCACCCACAGCCAGGCCGCGTCCTCCGCCCCCAGCACGTCCGCCGGCGAAACCCCCTCGTCCGAGCGCTCCGCCAGCCACAGCAGCGCGTACGGGCGCAGCACCGGCTCGTCCACCGACCCCCGCACCGCCTGCTCCGCCGGGCCGCCGGCCACCCGCAGCGCCTCGAAGGCCAGCCCGCGCACCAGCGCGTCGTCCCCCTGCGCCGCGTCCAGCAGCTCCGCCACCGCCCGATCGGCCGGACGGGCCGCCACCCAGGCGCGGAACTCGGCCCGCGCCGGGCCCGGCGAATAGTCCGCGCAGGCGTTCAGCAGCTCGAAGGCGCTCTGCTCGATGTGCCCGGCCGCGGTCTGCGCGACCGTGCAGATCTCCTCCAGCTTCGCCCGCACCGCCCAGTGGCCCAGCGGCGACAGCTCGGCGGCCTCGTCCCTGCGGACCACGGCCCCGACGGCCGCCAGGCCGTCCAGCATCCAGTCCAGGACCGCGGCCACGTCCGCCGGCGACGGCGGGGTGTCGATCTGCGGCTCCCGGCACGTGCCGCGGACCGCCGACACCGCCGAGGCGGCGTGCGGCACGGGCGACAGGCCCGAACCGTCCGTGCCACCCACCCGGCGCTCGTCCAGACCCCGGCGCAGCAGCTCCAGCAGTTCGCCGTCCGACACCGGACCGGCCACCAGGTGCAGGAACGACAGCAACTGAGGTGCCTGGTCCACCGCCTGGCCGGCCAGCACCGCGAACACGCCCCGCAGGGCGGCCGGCGGCACCGGGGCCAGCAGCGTCCAGGCGTCGAACAGCGCCGACCAGCCGCGGACCACCGCCTCGTCGTCGTGCTCCCAGGCGTGCAGGCGCCAGCCCGGGACCGCACCGCCGTCCCTGGCCTCCACCAGGCCGACCAGCAGTGCCTGCCCCCACGCCTTGGCGGCGGCGCCGACCGTCATGGCCAGCGCCCGACCCGCCGCACGGGCGTCGTCGGGCAGCAGCTCGCCCCGCTTGTCGACCTCTTCCAGGTCCCCCGCCCAGCGGGCGATCCGGACGGCGTCCACCAGCATCCGGCGGGCCAGCGGCGCCAGCTCGGCCGGCGCGGGGAAGCCCTCCGGTACGGGAACCCTCCCCCGACCGGGCGCCGCAGCGGGCCCTCGTCGGCGGGGTACCCCGGCCCCGCCCGGCTTGCCGGCGGCGGGCCGGTGGGCCGTACCGGGGAGACGGGTCACCGTCGCACCAGTACCGATCGTCGGAGGGAGCGGGGCATCACGGTCGCGCGGATTCCGAGACGTCACGTCGAGCAGTCTTCCCCTTGTACCGGCCTTCTGTCACATCCGGTTGGCTGTACGGACGGGCGGCCGTCGACGGCGCCTCCCCAAGATCGGGCAACAATCGGGCAACAGAGGCAAACCGCCTGGCCGGAAACAGGTGGCGGGGGCATGCCATCCCGGCTCAACCCTTGCGGCGGCGGTCGCGCTACCCGCCCGACCGGTCACACTCCGTGGCTGACGGGTGAGGTCCGGGTTTCGTACAGAGGCCCTGTCGGTGTGACTTCTCGTGCGGGGGGGCTGGGTTCAGAGAAGGGGGGTGAGCCAGCGGCGGAGGAGTTCGGTGTAGTGGGTGGGGGCCGAGTTCCAGAGGGTGGCGTGGTCGGCGCCCGGGAAAGGCCGGAGGCTGACCACGCCGGGGCGGGCGGCGGCGAGGCGCTCGGCGGCGCGGAACGGGGCGACCTGATCGTCGGGGCTGTGCAGGAGGAGGGTGGGGACACGCAGGTCGGCGCCCTCGGCGATGCGGCTGAAGTCGGCGAGGTCGACGCCGGTGCGGCCCTCGGCCGCGAGGGCGCCGAGCTCGGCGGCGGCGCCGGTGTAGCCGGCCCGGGCGGCGCCGCGGCGGGCGGTGGCGGGCAGGTCGAGGACCGGCGAGTCCAGGACGAGGCCGCTGATGGCGTGGGCCCAGGCGGAGCGGGAGGCCGTCTGGAGGGCCATGGTGGCGCCGAGGGACCAGCCGTACAGGATGACCCGGCCGGCGCCGCTGTCGAGGGCGAGCCGGACCGCCGACTCGACGTCGCGCCACTCGGTCTCGCCGAAGTGGCCGAGCCCGTCCGGCGAGGCGGGGGCGCCCTGGTCGCCCCGGTAGGTGACGGCGAGGGCGGGCAGGGCGAGGCGGTCGAGGACGGGGAGGACCGGGAGGGTCTGCTGCCGGTCGGCGCCGGGGCCGTGGACGAGGATCACCCAGGTGCCGCGTTTGCCGTCGAGGCGCCAGGCGGGGAGCGCGCCGAGTTCGCCGTCGGCGGCGGTGTCGGTGAAGGGGAGGCCGAGCGCCTCCGTGGGGTCGCCGAGGTGGACGCGGGGGGTGAAGCGGACCTCGGTGCCGGGGGTGAGGGTGCCCCGGTCGGCGCGGACGAGGCGGCGGGTGACACCGTTCTCGTCGCTGTGCAGGACGTCCTCGACGACGGCGTGGCCGTGGTCGTCCCACTCCACGGCCCATCGGCCGGGGCGCAGGCTCTCGGGGCGGCGGTTGAAGGTGATCCGGCCCGCGGCGAGGCTCCGCACCAGGACGGGGCCCGACTCCCGGACGGCGCTCGCCGGGTGGACCAGCCGTTCGGAGGCCCGACGGCCGATCACCAGGACGGCGGCCCCGGCGCCGACGACGGCGGCCGCCACGACGGCCGCGGTTCCCCAACGCATATCGCTCCCCGCTCTGCTGGTCTTGGCTGGTCTTGGACCGGACGGTGTCCGGGCGGTGTCCGGGCGCTGCTCGGACGGTGTTCGGGCACCAGTTCACCGGGGGGCCGCGCGGGCGGCCACCGGGCTGGGCCGTCCGGGGTACGGCGGGGCGTCGGGCAGGGCGGGGCGTCAGGCGGGCGGGGCGTCGGGCGGGGCGGGCCTCGGGCGGGCGAGAACGGCACCGGCGACAGGGCTCCGAGGTGTGACCAACCCCTCCGTGACCTCGGTTGACTCCCGGTTCGGCCGCGTGATGGGATCCTGGGGCCAAACGGAGGCATGCAGAGGAAGCCGGTGCGAGTCCGGCGCGGTCCCGCCACTGTCACCGGGGAGCACGCTCGGAACATTGCCACGGCGGACCGTCAGAAGCCGCTGGAAGGCCCGGGGGTGCGTCCGACCCGGAAGCCAGGAGACTCTCGCCCCCGGTACGTCGATCCAGGGCGCGGACCCTGAGTGAGGACACGCACGCGATGCAGGCTGCCCCGACCCGCCGGACCCGACGCGGCCTTCCGCCGAACCCGCCGTGCGCCCGCTGACCCGCGCCGCCGCGTTCGCGCTCGGCGCCGCCGCGGGCTTCGCCGCGGACGCCCGCTTCGCCGACCCCCGGCGCGGCCACCCGGTGGCCGTCTTCGGCCGCGCGGCGACCCGGCTGGAGCGGCGGGTGTGGCAGGACGACCGGGTGGCCGGCGCCGGGTACACGGCGCTGTGCGTGGGCGCGGTCGCGGCCGGCGCGGTGGCCCTGGACCGTACGGTGGGCCGGCGTCCGCTGGGCCGGGCCGCGCTGGCGGCCGCCGCGACCTGGACGGTGCTGGGCGGCACCTCGCTGACCCGGGAGGCGCGCACCATCGGCCGGTCGCTGGCCACGGGCGACCTGACGGCCGCGCGGGAACGGCTGCCGCACCTGTGCGGGCGGGATCCGAGCGCGCTGGACGGGCCGCAGATCGCCCGCGCGGTGGTCGAGTCGGTCGCCGAGAACACGGCGGACGCCGTGGTGAACGCGCTGGTCTGGGGCACGCTGGCGGGCACGCCGGGGCTGCTGGCGTTCCGCGCGGTGAACACGCTGGACGCGATGGTCGGCCACCGCTCGCCGCGGTACGCCCGGTTCGGCTGGGCCTCGGCCCGGCTGGACGACGTGGCGGGCTGGCCGGGCGCCCGGCTGACGGCGCTGCTCACGGTGGCCGCCGCGCCGCAGCCGAAAACGGCCTGGCGGGTCTGGCGGCGGGACGGTTCGGCGCACCCGAGCCCGAACGCGGGCCAGGCGGAGGCGGCCTTCGCGGGCGCGGTGGGCGTCCGGCTGGGCGGGACCCTCCAGTACGGGGAGCGGGTGGAGCACCGGCCGGTGCTGGGCGCGGAGTTGCGCCCGGTGACGGTGGACGACATCGAGCGGGCCTGCGTGCTCTCCCGGCGGGTGGGCGCGCTGGCCCTGGGTACGACGGTCGCGGGGCACGTCGCGCTGCGCTTGCTGACGACACGGTGGAGGGGAAGGGCATGAGCAACGCACTGCTGGTCGCCGGGACGACCTCGGACGCGGGCAAGAGTGTGGTGACCGCGGGCATCTGCCGCTGGCTGGCCCGGCAGGGGGTGCGGGTCGCGCCGTTCAAGGCTCAGAACATGTCGCTGAACTCCTTCGTCACCGCCGACGGCGCCGAGATCGGCCGGGCGCAGGCGATGCAGGCGCAGGCGGCCCGGGTGGAGCCGGAGGCGGCGATGAACCCGGTGCTGCTGAAGCCGGGCGCGGACGGCCGCAGCCAGGTGGTGCTGCTGGGCCGGCCGGTCGCCGAGGTGGGCGCGCTGGACTACCGCGAGCGCAAGCCCGTCCTGCTGGAACGGTCGCTGGAGTGCCTGGCGGATCTGCGCCGCCGCTACGAGGTGGTGGTCTGCGAGGGCGCCGGTTCGCCCGCCGAGATCAACCTGCGGGACCGGGACATCGCCAACATGGGCCTGGCGACGGCCGCCGGGCTGCCGGTGGTGGTGGTCGGGGACATCGACCGCGGCGGCGTCTTCGCGGCGATGTACGGGACGCTGGCGCTGCTGTCGGCGCAGGACCAGCGGCACGTGGCGGGCTGGTTCGTCAACAAGTTCCGCGGCGACGCGCGGCTGCTGGCGCCCGGCCTGGACATGCTGCACGGGCTGACCGGCCGTCCGGTGCTCGGCACCCTGCCGATGCTGCCGGGCCTGTGGCTGGACGCCGAGGACTCGCTGGACCTGTCCACGGTGGTGGACCGGGTCGACGGCCGCGGCCCGCTCGGGGCGGACGTACTGCGGGTGGCCGTGGTGCGCTTCCCCCGACTGTCGAACTTCACCGACCTGGACGCCCTGGCGCAGGAGCCCGGCGTGCTGGTGCGCTGGGTGACCCGGCCGGAGGAACTGGCCGACGCCGACCTGGTGGTGCTGCCCGGCACCCGGGCCACCGTGGCCGACCTGGCCTGGCTGCGCGAACGCGGCCTGGAGCCGGCGCTGAAGGCGCGGACGGCGGCCGGGCTGCCGGTCCTCGGGGTGTGCGGCGGCTACCAGATGCTGGCGCGCGGGATCGAGGACGAGGTGGAGTCCGGGGCCGGCTCGGTCGAGGGCCTGGGCCTGCTGCCGACGCACGTGCGGTTCGGCGCCGAGAAGGTGCTGGCGCGCCCGGTCGGCACGGCGTACGGGCAGCGGGTCGAGGGGTACGAGATCCACCACGGGGTGGTGGCCGTGGAGGGGGGCGAGCCGTTCTTCTCCGATGACGACGGGCACGGCCTGGACGGCTGCCGGGTCGGCCCGGTGTGGGGCACGACCTGGCACGGCGCGCTGGAGAACGACGACTTCCGTCGTGAACTCCTGCGCGAGGTCGCCGCGTTGGCGGGCCGGGCGTTCGTGCCGGCGCCGGACACCTCGTTCGCCGAGGCGCGCGAGGCCCGGCTGGACCGGCTGGGCGACCTGATCGAGGAGCACGCGGACACCGACGCGCTGTGGAAGCTGATCGAGGGCGGGGTGCCGGCGGCCGGATCGCTGCCGTTCCTGGCGCCCGGGGCACCTGGGGAGTATGCATGAGTGACGTCCGCTATCCGTTCACCGCGATCGTCGGCATGCCCGACCTGCGGCTCGGCCTGCTGCTCAACGCGGTCTCGCCAGCCGTGGGCGGCGTGCTGGTGCGCGGCGAGAAGGGCACCGCGAAGTCGACCATGGTGCGCGCGCTGGCCGGCCTGCTGCCGACCCTCGCGGCCGTCGACGGCTGCCGGTTCGCCTGCGACCCGTCCGCGCCGGACCCGCAGTGCCCGGACGGGCCGCACGACCGCCCCTCCGCATCCGAACGCCCCGCCCAGCTGGTCGAGTTGCCGGTCGGCGTGGCCGAGGACCGGATCGTCGGCTCGCTCGACCTGGAACGGGCGCTCGCCGAGGGCGTCAAGGCGTACGAGCCGGGGCTGCTCGCCAAGGCGCACCGCGGCGTGCTCTACATCGACGAGGTGAACCTGCTCCAGGACCACGTCGTGGACCTGCTGCTGGACGCCGCCGCGATGGGCCGCTCGTACGTCGAGCGCGAGGGCGTGTCGGTGCGGCACGCCGCCCGCTTCCTGCTGGTCGGCACGATGAACCCCGAGGAGGGCGAGCTGCGGCCGCAGCTGCTCGACCGGTTCGGCCTGACCGTCGAGATCGCCGCCACCCGGGACCCGGCCGAGCGCGCCGAGGTGGTCCGCCGCCGGCTCGGCTACGACGCCGACCCGGCCGGCTTCGCCGCGCGGTTCGCCGCGGACGAGCAGGCGCTCGCCGAACGCATCACCGCCGCCCGGGAGTTGCTGCCCAAGGTGGAGCTGACGGATATGGCGCTACGTCAGATCACCGCCGTGTGCGCAGCGTTCGAGGTGGACGGGCTGCGCGCCGACATCGTGATGGCCCGCACCGCCGTCGCGCTCGCCGCCTGGGACGGGCGGACCGAGGTGCTGGAGGAGGACGTCCGCAAGGCCGCCCAGCTGGCGCTGCCGCACCGGCGCCGCCGCAACCCCTTCGACGCGCCGGGGCTGGACGAGGAGCAGCTCGACCGGACGCTGGAGGAGCACGCGCAGCCGGAGGAGCCCGCGCAGCCATCGGAGCCCTCCGAGCCCTCGGAGCCCGAGGGGTCCGGGGAGCTCGGAGGCTCAGGAGAGACCGAGGGCGACGGGGACGGCGAGGGCGACGGCCCCGAGGACGACGGTCCCGGCCCGGACGGCGGCCCCGGCGGCGGCCCGGACGGCGGCGGAGCCCCCGAGCCCACCTCCGGCCCGCAGGCATCGGCCGCCGAGCCGGACGAGCCGCTCCAGCAGCCCGTACCGGCCCAACACCCCGCCCCCGCCCGGGAGTCGGCGCCGGTCGCGGCTGGCGACCCGTACCGGACCAAGCTGTTCACCGTGCAGGGCACCGGCCACGGCGCCCAGGGCCGCCGCTCCCCCGCCGAGACCACCGGCGGGCACACCGTGCGCGCCCGGCGCCCCCAGGGCACGCTCAGCCGCCTGCACCTGACCGCCACCTTGCAGGCCGCCGCGCCGCACCAGGCGGCGCGCGGGCGGGCCGGCCGGGCGCTGGTGCTGCGCAAGGACGACTTCCGCGAACAGGTCCGCCAGGGGCGGGAGTCCAACCTGGTGCTGTTCGTCGTCGACGCCTCCGGCTCGATGGCCGCCCGGCAGCGGATGACCGCCGTCAAGGGCGCCGTGCTGTCCCTGCTGATGGACGCCTACCAGCGGCGCGACAAGATCGGCATGATCACCTTCCGGGGCGCGGACGCCGAACTGGCGCTGCCGCCGACCTCGTCCGTGGAGGTCGGCGCGGCCCGGCTGGAGTCGCTGCCCACCGGCGGCCGCACCCCGCTGGCCGCCGGCCTGCTGCGCGCGCACGAGGTCCTGCGGGTGGAGCGGCTGCGCGACCCGAGCCGCCGCCCGCTGCTGGTCGTGGTGACCGACGGCCGGGCCACCGGCGGGCGGGACGCGCTCGCCCGGTCGCAGCGCGCGGCTGGACTGTTCGCCGCGCAGGGCACCGCCAGCGTGGTGCTGGACTGCGAGTCCGGCCCCGTCCGGCTCGGCCTCGCCCGCACCCTGGCCGGACTGCTCGGCGGCACCGCCGTCAGCCTGGACGAGCTGCGCCCCGAGGGCGTCGCCTCGCTCGTCCGCGAGAACCGCCACGACGGCCGGCGCGACAGCCGCCATGAGAACCGTCGTGAGAACCGTGCCACCACCATGCGAAAGGCGGCCTGAGCCGACATGCCCAAGGGTGTCCCCGAGAGCGTCCCCGACGACGGCCTGACGACCCGTCAGCGCCGCACGCAGCCGATCACCGCCGTGCACACCGGCCCCGGCAAGGGCAAGTCAACGGCCGCGTTCGGCATGGCGCTGCGGGCCTGGAACCAGGGCTGGCCCGTCGGGGTGTTCCAGTTCGTGAAGTCCGCCAAGTGGAAGGTCGGCGAGGAGAACGCGCTGCGCGTGCTCGGCGCCTCCGGCGAGGGCGGCACGGTCGACTGGCACAAGATGGGCTCCGGCTGGTCGTGGATCCAGCGCTCCAGCGAGATGGAGATGGACAGCGAGGCGGCCGCCAAGGAGGGCTGGGAGCAGGTCAAGCGCGACCTGGCGGCCGAGACCTACCGCTTCTACGTGCTGGACGAGTTCACCTACCCCATGCACTGGGGCTGGGTCGACCCGCAGGAGGTCGTGTCGGTGCTCAAGGACCGCCCGGGCAGCCAGCACGTCGTCATCACCGGCCGGTACGCACCCGAACCGCTGACCGAATTCGCCGACCTGGTCACCGAGATGACCAAGGTCAAGCACCCCATGGACGCCGGCCGCAAGGGCCAGCGCGGTATCGAGTGGTAGACCGTTGAGCACTGCCGGCAGGCCGTTGGCCGCCATCCCCCGCCTCGTCATCGCCGCACCCTCCTCGGGCGCCGGCAAGACCACCGTCGCCACCGGCCTGATCGCGGCGCTCGCCGCGCGCGGACTGGCGGTGTCCCCGCACAAGGTCGGCCCCGACTACATCGACCCGGGCTACCACGCGCTCGCCGCCGGGCGCCCGGGCCGCAACCTGGACGCCTTCATGTGCGGCCCGGAGCGGATCGCCCCGCTCTTCCTGCACGGCGCGGCGGGAGCGGACGTCGCGGTGGTCGAGGGGGTCATGGGCCTGTTCGACGGGGCCTCCGGGCGGGGGGAGCTGGCCTCCACCGCGCACGTCGCCAAGCTGCTGCGGGCGCCCGTGGTCCTGGTGGTGGACGGCTCCTCGCAGTCCCGGTCGGTGGCCGCGCTGGTGCACGGCTTCGCCTCCTGGGACCCGGAGGTGCGCCTCGCCGGGGTGATCCTCAACCGGGTCGCCTCCGACCGGCACGAGCAACTCCTGCGCGAGGCCCTGGAGGAGGGCTCGGGCGTGCCCGTGCTGGGCGCGCTGCGCCGCTCCACGACCGTCGCCACGCCGTCGCGCCACCTCGGGCTGATCCCGGCCGTGGAGCGCTCGGCGGAGGCCCTGCGTGCCGTCGCCGACATGGGTGAACTCGTCGCCGCCTCGGTCGACTTGGACGCCCTACTCGAACTCGCCCGGACGGCACCGGAGTTGACCGCCGAACCGTGGAGCCCGTCGGCCGAGGTCGACCCGGTGGCCGGCACGCCGCGGATCGCGGTCGCGGGCGGCGCCGCGTTCTCCTTCTCGTACGCCGAGAACGCCGAACTCCTCACCGCCGCAGGCGCCGAGGTCGTCCCCTTCGACCCGCTGCACGCCACGGCACTGCCCGACGGCACGGCCGGCCTGGTGATCGGCGGCGGCTTCCCCGAACTGTACGTCCGGGAGCTGAGCGGCAACACGGCACTGCGCGGGGCCATCGCGGCGTTCGCCGCCGGCGGCGGCCCGATCGCCGCCGAATGCGCCGGACTGCTCTACCTGGGGCGCGAGTTGGACGGCCTGCCGATGTGCGGCGTACTGGACACCGGCGCCCGGATGACCGAACGGCTCACCCTCGGCTACCGGGAGGCCGTCGCCCTGCACGACTCCCCGCTCGCCCGGACCGGCACCCGGGTACGCGGCCACGAGTTCCACCGCACGGTCTGCGAACCGGGCGCGGGCGAACACCCCGCCTGGGGCTGGCGCCTGCCCACCGGCCCCCGCACCGAGGGCTTCGCGGGCAGCCACGTCCACGCCTCCTACCTGCACCTGCACTGGGCCGGAGCCCCGTCCCTGGCCACCTCCTTCGCCTCCGCCGCAGCCGCCCACCAGGCAACCCCCGCGAACCCCACGTCACCGTGAGCCACGGCGGCGGCCCTGCGGCGGCAGGGCCCGAGGGCCAAACGCCCGTCCGCTACGCCTCGGTGTCCTTCGGATGCCTGGGCGAGGCATAGACGAGGTGGACGACGCGGGCCGCCTCGTCCACCACGTACCGCACCCGGCCGCCGGCGGTCACCTCGTACTCCCACTGCGGCAGCTCGACACCGCCGAACACACGGGCGGCCAGCCGGCCCCGCAGCCGGTGCTGCCGATCCGGATCTCCCGTGGACAGGGGGTTCGCCCGGAGCGCCTCGAAACAGCGGCGGGCGTTCCCGGCCGCCTCCGCACACAGCTCTCCCCACCCCTTGGCAGCCTCCGTCGTACCGAATCGCAGCCGCCACTCCGCCCCGACGGGCGGGGGCGGCACATCATCACCGCGCTTCGGGCTCACGGCTCGATCACCTCGCCGTGATCGTCGCCGGGCAGGGGCCTGGCGAGCTCTGCCGCCAGCTCCGGGTCCGCCAGCACTCTCGCGGTGGCGCGCCACTCGACTATCACCCGGTGCAGATTGGCGTGCACGTCCAGGTCCACGGCATCGCGCGTCGCGTCCACGAGGTCGACGACGAACTCGCGCACCTCATCGGCCGACAGGTGCCGGACCCAGGGGAAGACGGCGGGGAGGGCCAAGAGCACCGCCTGCGTGCCCTCATCGCTGCTGATCAACGCGGCGAACAGGCGAGCGGCGACATCCGCGGTCTGCTCGCGCTGACGGTCGTGACGCTCGGTGGTGAGGTACAGGTCCTCCCCGTCGCGACGCGTGACGTGCACGCGCTGGACTCGCTCCACACTGTCCGCGACGCGCTTGGAGTTCTTCGAAAGATCGGAGAACGACACGGTGAGAGTCGACATGGCTCGACGCTAGTTCGGAATACGTTCCGAAGTCAATCGCACGGGCCGCCCGGCCGCGCCCTGCCCGTCTCAGGACGGGCCGTTGCCGAAGGTGCCGGTCAGGGGGTCGGGGCGGTCGGGGCGGTGGCAGGTGGCGCAGCGGAGGCGGGTGTAGATCGCCACCGGGCCCATGAAGACGTCCTCGCGGCCGTCCGCCGGGGAGGCGGAGGCGGCCGGCCCGCCACAGTCCAGGCAGGCGCGGCGGGGGCGGGCGGCGATGGAGCAGGCGCGGCAGAGCAGGTGGGTCGGGTGTTCGGCGTGGACGACCACGGGCTGGGGGCCGCCGTCGAGCAGATGGACGCACCACGTGCAGGACTCGTCCACCTGCGCCGCCAGCATCCGGGCCCTGGTCTCCTGCTGCCACCTGGCGGCCTTCTGCACCGGGACCGTCACCGGCGGCCCCCACCCGGCGGCACTGAGCCACTGGGCCCCCTCCGCCCCTGCCGCCCGCAGCTGGTCGTCGACGGCGATGTCCCTGGGGGTCTTGTCCTTCATGGGCTCCTCCTCCGGTGCGGTTCCCGCCGGGTTAACGCCACCGGGGAGGCCGTGGACACGCGAACTGCCCGACCACTACGGCCACCTGCCGCTGCCGCCGCCCGCGCACGCCCGGACCGACCGTCACCGCGGGGCCCGCCCCGGCCCCCCAACGTACGCCGAAGCGCCGGGCCGCGCGGCGGTTCAGGCACAGACGCCGGGGCGCGCTCAGCCCAGCAGGGGCTCGGTGTCGCCGTGCGCGATGAGGAGCTTGCGCAGCAGGGTGTCGAGTTGGGCGCGCTCGTCGGCGTCGAGGCCCGCGAGGATGTGCTCCTCGTTGCGGACGTGGCCGGCCAGCGCCGCGTCGATGAGGTCCTTGCCGGCCGGGGTGAGGCGGACCAGCACGGCGCGGCGGTCGTCGGGGCAGGGGTTGCGTTCGACCAGGCCCTTGGCGGAGAGACGGTCGACCCGGTTGGTGATGGCGCCGGAGGTGACCATGGCGGCCTTGAGGAGGGCGCGGGCGTTGAGCTCGTAGGGTTCGCCGGAGCGGCGCAGGGTGGCCAGGACGTCGAACTCGGAGGAGTCCAGGCCACAGGAGCCGAAGTACTCGCGCAGGGCGCCGTCGACGCGAACGTTGAGGCGTCGCAGCCGGCCGATCAGGCCGATGGCCTCGGTGTTCAGGTCGGGGCGGGTCCTGGTCCACTGCTCGACGATCTCGTCGACGGTGTCGCGCTGCTGCATGGCCTGACGCCTCCTCGGTTGCCGCTCGCCGCGGCTCACGGCTGGACTGGCAGGCAACTATCTTAACATTCACATACCTGACGTTCACTCACCCAGGGGCGTACTAATTATCTCAACGTTCAGATAATCAACGTTGAGGGGGATGTCATGGGTGGAACACGCGCAGGAGTGGCCGTCACGGCGGCACTCGCCCCGGCGGCCTGGGGCACGACCTACCTGGTCACCACAGAACTCCTGCCCGAAGGCCGTCCACTGCTGCTCGCCGCCCTCCGGGCCCTCCCGGCCGGACTGCTCCTCCTGCTCATCGGCCGCAAACTGCCCAAGGGGCGCTGGTGGGGGCGCGCAGCCGTGCTCGGGATGCTCAACATCGGGCTGTTCTTCCCGCTCACCTTCGTCGGCGCCTACCGCCTGCCCGGCGGCGTCGCCGCCACCATCGGCGCGATCCAGCCGCTGCTCGTGACCGGCCTCTCGATCGGCGTCCTCGGCGTACGGCCCGGACGGCGGGCACTGCTCGCAGGGCTCGCCGGCGTCGGCGGCGTCGCCCTACTGGTACTGAAGAGCGGCGCACGACTGGACGGCACCGGGATCACCGCCATGGTCGGCGCGATCGCACTGATGGCCACGGGCACCGTCCTCACCCGCCGGTGGGGCCGCCCGGAAGGGGCCACCCTGCTCGACCTGACGGCCTGGCAGCTGCTCGCCGGATCACTGTTCCTCGTCCCGCTCGCGGCCGTCGTCGAAGGCGCGCCGCCCGCACTCAGCGGCGCCAACCTCGCCGGGTTCGCCTACCTCGGGCTGTTCAGCACCGCGCTCGGCTACGTCCTCTGGTTCCGCGGCATCGACCGCCTCGGCGCCGGACCGGCCTCCTTCCTCGGCCTGATCAACCCGGTCGTCGCGACCGTGGGCGGCCTCGTCGTCCTCGGCCAGACCCTCACCCGCTGGCAACTCCTCGGTCTGCTGCTCGCCCTCGGCGCCATGCTCGCCGGCCAGGCCCCCACCCGAAAGCCCACTCCCGCTCCCGACCCCGACACCGCCACCGTCCCCGACGCCCCCACGCTCGCCCCGGCCACCCGCTGACCACCGACCGCCCGGACAAGGAACACACCATGCACTACGTCCTCATCACCCGCACCGACCACACCCCGGACGCCGCCCTCGGCCACTACCTCGCCAACGTCGGCGCCACCATGGAGCCCTACCAGGGCCGCCTGCTCGCCTTCGACACCCCGGCCCGCCTGGAAGGCGAGACCGCCTACACCAAGACCGCCATCCTCGAATTCCCCACCGCGGCCGACGCCGACGGCTGGTACCACTCCCCCGCCTACCAGGCCCTCGCCACCTGGCGCATCACCACCATGGGCCACCCCGTCACCATCACCACCGTCCCCGGCCTACCCGCCTGACCCACCCCCGCCCCCACCCACCAACACACCGCAGCCCCGCCGGTCCCCCCCGGCGGGGCCCGGCTCGTCAGCGGCACCCGGCGGGCTGCACCCTCAGCCGGTGGCGCGGATGTAGATGTCGGCGGCGCCCGGGGCGGCGCCGGGGATGGTGGCGACGTAGATGCGGCGGGTGGTCTGGGGGTGGGTGGGGGGCGGGGTGGGGGTGAGGGAAGGGGTGGGGGTAGGCGTCGGGGTGGGGGTTGGGGTCGGGGGGAGGGTGACGGAGGGGGTGGGCTCGAGGGTGTCGTCGTCGAGGTCCGGGGTGGGGTCGGCGTCGGGGTCGGGTTCGGCGTCGGGGTCGGCGGGCGGGTGGGGCGGGGGGGGTGGGGGGGCGCGCCCCCCGGGGGGGGGGGGGGGG
>NZ_JBHWIJ010000076.1:0-29304 GCF_042732255.1 Kitasatospora sp. NPDC059803
AAGCCCGCCCCCCCACCGGCCTAACCACCCCCCCCCCCCCCCCCCCCGGGCCCCCCCCCCCCCCCCCCCCCGGGGGGGGGGGCGGGCGGACCCACACCCGCACCAGCCGCCCGGCTCCCGCCACGGCCACCCCCGCGAACGCCCTACAACTGCTGCGGCAGCCAGCCGTTCTGCACCGCCCGCATCCCGAACTCGAAACGACTGCGCGCACCCAGACGCTCCATCAGATCCGTCGCCACCCGCCGCGCCGTCCGCGACGACACCCCCAGCCGCTTGGCGATCGCCTCGTCCGTCAGCCCCTGCGCCAGCAACCGCACCACCGTCGCCTCCGGCGCACTGAGCCCGCCCTCGTCCCGCACCGCCGACGGCCCCAACTCCCGCGCCTGGCCCCACACGTGCTCGAACAGCGCACACAGCGCCACCAGCGTCCCGTGACCGGTCAGCACGACCGCCCCCGCCCGGGTGTCCTCCCCGCTGACCGGGATCAGCGCCGTCGCCCGATCGAAGATGATCATCCGGGTCGGCAGCTCCGGCGCCGTCCGCACCTCCCCGCCCAGCTCCGCCAACCAGCCCACATACGCCACCGTCGGCTGGCTGTTGCGCACACTGTCCAGGTACACCGTCCGCATCCGCACCCCCCGGCCCAGCAGATCCCGGTCATGCGGCCGGGACGCCTCGATGCTCTCCGGAGAATGCCCGCCACCCGGCGCGAACGTCATGATCTCCGCCGTCAGACCACGGGCCAGCGAAGCGATCCGGTCCCGGATCTGGTCCAGGCCCACCAACTGCTCCACCCCCGCGTGCGAGGCGGCCGGCCGCAGATCCGCGTACTCCGCGATCAACTGCGCAGCCGCCGCCCGGGACGCCTCGATCCGCAGCTGCTGCGCCGCCAGATCAGCCTGCTGACGAGCCATCAGCAACTCCATGCCGACCTGCGGTGACACCGCACGCAGCTCGCCCTCCCGCTCGTAGGAGGGCCGGATCAGCGCCAGCTCGCTCAGCAGGTCCAGACAGCGCCGGACCTCCTCCTCGCTGCGCCCGAGCCGCTCCGCCAGCGCCCGCACCCCGTCGCCGGGATGCGCGAGCATGCTGCGGTAGACGCTCTCTGACACGGCATCCAGCCCGAGTGCGGTCAGCATGCCTCGTTACCCCCCGGTGTGTAAGGCCTGAATCGCCAATCGCTGCGTACGCGATCATCGCACGCGAGTGCGAGAGGGGGCCAGCAAGGGCCCTTGGACGGTTCCGGACACCGCCGGAACCGTCCAGGTTGATCCTCTATGCCGGGATGTCGACGGTTCGGCAGAGTCCGTTCCATGTACCTGATTCATGCCGAGATCCAGGCCCCGGTCCCGGCCCCGGCAGCGGCGCTCGCGCCCGACACCGCCGGGGCGCTGCTGGCGAGCGCGCGGCCCCAGGAGCGCATCGAACACGTCGCCGTGCACGAGGGCGCCGGCCCCGGCGCCGTCCTCGGCGTCTACCTGGTCGCCGGCCGGCTGAGCGCCGCCGAGACCGTCGTCGACACGTTCTGCCGGCGCGCGGTCGAGACCGTCCCCGCACTGCACGGCTGGACGCTCACCCGCGTCGGCGCCCCGCTCGTCGCGCCGTTCTACGAGCGCCTGCTGGACTGATCCGGCCCGGCTGGACGGATCCGGACGCTGCCGCTTCCGTCCACCGGAGAGCCCTTCCACCCGCCCTGAACTGCGACGAAGCTAGTACTCGCCAGCAGGGCCCACCGCCCGGAGGCAAACCGGCCGAGCGTCTACCGCGGGACGCGACACCGGACTCACCGCCACCCGCCCAGTTCTCGAAAGAGGTCCACCCCCATGCTTCGCACCCCGCTCGCCAAGGCCGCCGCGGTCGCCGCCCTCGCCCTCGCCGCCGTCCTGCCGATCGCCGGCCAGGCCTCGGCCAACACCATCTGGGACGGCCCCACCCCCGCCCCGGCCGCCACGACGGCCAACACCATCTGGGACGGCCCCGCGCCGGTCACCACCCCCGCGCCGGTCACCGTCACCCCGGCCAACACCATCTGGGACTGACCCGACCCGCGCCGGCCACTTCCGTGAACACCATCCGGGACTGACCCGCCCCGCCGTCGCCCGAGGCCACCCGACCGCTGCTCCTGCAGGGCAGCCGTCCGCCTCCCTCCGGGCCACGCCCCTCGACTTCCCGCGCCCGCACCGGGCGCCCACCGCCGCTCTCACACCGTCAGGACGCGTCGTCATGCCCTCCGCGCTCTCCAAGCTCGCCCGCATCACCCTCGCCGCCTCCATCGCCGCCTCCGGCGCGATAGCCGCCACGGCCGTCACCACCACCGCGGCCCACGCCGCCGCCTCGTCCACCGTCGGCGGCCAGATCACCCGGTCGGAGATCCTCTCCCGCGCCCAGTACTGGTTCAACCAGAACCCGGGCCTCACCTACAACCAGGGCGCGACCTTCCCCGACTCCAGCGGCCGCTACTACCGCAAGGACTGCTCCGGCTACGTCTCCATGGCCTGGCACCTGGGCTACAGCGCCACCACCCAGTCCATCGCCACCGACGAGAGCTACGAGATCCCGCGCGGCGACCTGCGCCCCGGGGACGTCCTCAACAGCTTCTACGACCACGTCCTGCTCTTCGAGAAGTGGGACGACCCCGGCCACACCACCTTCTCCTACTACTCCTTCGGCTCCACCCCGGTGAAGCACATCACCGGCGCCTCCATCAACGCCGCGAAGTTCGACTCGCACCCCAACGGCGACTACAAGGCGCGGCGCTACAAGAACGTCGTCGAGGACGTCAGCACCTCCCCGTCCTCGCTGCCCTCCGGCACCCTGGTCAAGTCCCCGAACGGCGCCTCGGTCAAGGTCATCATCAACGGCGCGGGCCTGCCGGTCGCCGGCTCCGACGTCGCCCCCGACGGCTACGACCTGAGCAAGATCGTCCAGGTCGACGACGGCGCCTTCAACGCCCTGCCCACCGTGCCGCCGCCCGGCACCGTGGTCCACGACCAGGCCGGCGGTTCCTCCCGCTACGTCGTGGTCGGCGGCGCGGCACTGTTCATCTCCGGCTCGGACTGGACCGCCGACGGCTACAACACCCGCGCCGACATGGGCGTCCCGTCCAGCTGGCTGCAGGGCGCGATCAACACCGGCCCGGCCACCGGACTCGTCGTGATGGACCAGTCCGGCACCGACGCCGGCCGCTACGTCGTCGTCAACGGCACCGCCATGCACATCTCCGCCGCCGAGTGGACCGCCGACGGCTACAACACCCAGTCCCTGATGGGCGTGCCCAGCGACTGGCTGAAGGCCGCCATCGCCAAGCCCATGCCCAACGGCACCGTCCTGATGGACCAGTCCGGCACCGACCCCAGCCGCTACGTCGTTGTCGGCGGCGCCGCCCTGCCCATCTCCGCCTCCGAGTGGACCGCCGACGGCTACAACCTCCAGTCCCTGATGGGCGTGCCCGGCGAGTGGCTCAACACCACGGCCAGGAAGACCGTCCCGGACGGCACCCTGATCAAGGGCCAGGCCGGCACCGACCCGTCGATCTACGTGATGGTCAACAACTCCGCGCTGCCGATGACCAGCGCCGAGTTCACCACCACCTACGCCAACCAGCCGGTCCTGGGCGTCCCGGAGGCATGGGAGGCCGCCGAGGTCGCCCGCCCGCTCGCCAACGGCACCCTGATCACCAACGCCGCCGGCACCGACTCCACCGTCTACGTGATGGCCGGCGGCCTGGCCGTCCCGCTCACCTACGCCGACTTCACCGGCTACGGCTACGACAAGCTGCCGCTGCGCGGAGCCCCCGGCAGCTGGGAGCAGGCGGCCGCCGCCAAGAGCGCCCCCGCCGACGGCACCCTGCTGCAGTCCTCCGACGGCCCCACCGTCTGGCAGGTCGTCAACGGCGGCGGCAAGAAGGCGGCCGCGCCCGGCTCCTACAACGCCGCCGACGTGGTGAAGGTCCCGACCGCGCTGACCGCCAAGCTCCCCACCGTCGCCTGACGCGCCCACCCCGCCAGGGGGGGCCCGCCCCCCCCCGCCCCGGCCCCCCGCCCCCCCCCCCCCCCGCGGCGCCCCCGCCCCCCCCGGGGGGGGCCCCCCCGGCACCCGCACACCTGCTCGCACACCCGCCAACCCGCTCGCCAACCCGTACCTGCCCAGGGGGAATTCCGTCATGACCGCCGCCGCCCGCAAGACACCGGCCCTCGCCGCCGCCACCGCCCTGCTCGCCCTCGCCGCCCCGCTCGCCCTCGGCGGCCAGGCCTCCGCGGCCTCGGTGTCCACCTGGGACAAGGTCGCCCAGTGCGAGAGCGGCGGCAACTGGAGCATCAACACCAACAACGGCTACTACGGCGGCCTCCAGTTCTCCCAGAGCACCTGGCTCGCCTACGGCGGCAGCCAGTACGCCCCCTACGCCAACCGGGCGACCAAGCAGCAGCAGATCCTGATCGCCGAGAAGGTCCTCGCCGGGCAGGGCCAGGGCGCCTGGCCGGTCTGCGGCCCGGGGGCCAACCTGGGCGCCGACCAAGCCAACCCCTACCCGGCCGGCACCTCCTACCCCGACCCGGCGTCGCTGCCCACCGGCACGCTCGTCAAGTCGCCCAACGGCTCCTCGGTCAAGGTCCTGATCAGCGGCGCGGGCCTGCCCGTCGCCGGCTCCGACGTCGCCCCCGACGGCTACGACCTGAGCAAGATCGTCCTGGTGGACGACGCCCGCTTCAACGCCCTGCCCACCACCCCGCCCGAGGGCACCGTCGTCCACGACCAGGCCGGCGGTTCCTCCCGCTTCGTCGTCGTCGCCGGCGCGGCGCTGTCCATCTCCGGCGCGGACTGGACGGCGGCCGGCTACAACACCCGCCCCGACCTGGGCGTCCCCACCGCCTGGCTGCAGAACGCGCTCACCAACACCCTCCCGACCGGCCTCGTCGTCCACGACCAGGCCGGCGGCAACGCCCGCTACGTCGTCGTCTCCGGCGCCGCCCTGCCCATCTCCGGCGCCGAGTGGACCGCCGACGGCTACAACACCCGCGCCGACATGGGCGTCCCCGGCGCCTGGCTCGCCTCCGCCACCCGGGCCACCGTCCCGAACGGCACGGTCGTCAACGGCCAGGCCGGCACCGACCCGTCGATGTACGTCATGGTCAACGGCGCCGCCCTGCCCATCTCCGGCAGCGAGTGGACCGCCGACGGCTACAACACCAAGACCCTGATGGGCGTGCCCGAGGCCTGGCTGCAGGGCGCCGTCGCCAAGCCCCTGAAGAACGGCACGGTCCTCACCGACGCCGCCGGCACCAACTCCACCGTCTACGTGATGGCCGGCGGCCTGGCGGTCTCCCTGACCTACGCCGACTTCACCGCGATGGGCTACGACAAGCAGCCGCTCATGGGCGTCCCCGGCACCTGGCTGGGCGGGGCCGCCGCCAAGAGCGCCCCCGCCGACGGCACCCTGCTGCTCTCGCCCGACAGTTCCACCGTCTGGCTGGTCGCGGGCGGCGGCAAGAAGGCCCTCACCGCAGCCGACTTCGGCCCCGGCAAGTACAGCCTCGCCGACGTGGTCAACGTCCCGACCGCGCTGACCGCCAAGCTCCCGACCACCACCGCGTAACCCCGGCCCCCGACCACCCCCGAGCCGCCCGGCCACACCCGCCGGGCGGCTCGGACGTGTGCCGCCGCCGCGCCGCGTGCCGTGCTTGCTCCCTGCGGTCGGAGGGGGCGGCTCCGCACCGGCGCGGAATCGTCCGTGCACGCCCCGCCCGGCTCTGCCGCGAGCCCGCAGTGCCCCCCGCGCCCCGTGGCATCCGCCGGGGCACCGGCGCGTCGACGCCGGCGGGCGCGGGCCGACCCCCTTGACTTGGGGGGGGCGGGGCGCCCCGGACCGGTTCCGCCGTGTGTGCGCCCCGCGCCCGCCGGTTCGGAGAGGACGGCCTTGAAGGTTCTGACGCACAACGTGATGTTCCTGTCCGGGCTGACGCAGAAGAGCGAGGGCGACTGGAACAACGCGGCGCGCTCGCGGCTGATCGCCGAGTCCGCGTATGTCGCGGACCACGACGTGCTGGTCTTCCAGGAACTCTTCGACCCCGGCCCCTCCGAGGAGTTGATGCAGGGCCTGGAGGGCCGGGGGTACCGCCACCGCACGCCGGTGGTCGGGGTGGACGAGTCGGGCTGGGCCGCCACGCACGGCCGGCAGATCTCCCCGCTGCACGCCCGCGGCGGGGTCGCGATCGTCAGCAGGTGGCCCATCCTGCGGATGGAGCAGTACGTCTACGACGTGGCCTGCGGCTGGGACGCCGAGGCCGCCAAGGGCTTCGCCTACGCCGTACTGGAGGTCGACGGCCGGCGCGTGCACGTGGTGGGCACCCACCTGCAGTCCGACGACGGCGCGTGCCCGACCGGCCGGGCGAGGATCATGCGTCGCTCCCAGCTGCGCGACATCGACGTCTTCCTGACGGACCGCCGGATCCCGGCGCACGAGCCGGTGATCGTCGCCGGGGACTTCAACACCGACCGCCACTCGCCCGACTTCCAGGACGTCCTGGGCTTCGGGAACCTCCAGGAGGCGGGTCCCCGGACCGGCTGGAAGTACTCCTTCGACACCATCGCCAACGACGCCGCCCTGCACCGCCACCCGGCCGACCCCGCCGAGGACACGGACCACGTCCTGCTCCGCAAGGGCCACGCCCCGCCGTGCGACGCCTGGACGAGCGAGGTCCTGAAGACCGCCTCGCCGACCTGGGAGGCGGGCGGCCGGGCCTTCACCGACTACAGCGACCACTACCCGGTGACCGCGGGCCGCTGAGCCCGGGCCGCTGAGCCCGGGCCCTGGGGCGGTCGCCCGGCAAGCGCGAGCCGTCCGACAGGAGGAGCGGATATGAGCTATTCGGCACCACAGCAGTTCGGCGAACTCACCTTCGTCTTCAGCACCGGCGAGACGAGACCGCCCGAGGGCTACCACGCCCTGTGCAGCGTCATCCCCGACGACGCCCCGATGACCTGGGTGAGGGGGAGCACCGCAGGCTCGGCCGCGCTGGCCGCGCCCAGGCAGTGGCGCAAGGTCACCGACTCCGACGGGGTGCTGCGCGGCCTGGTGCCGGTGGCCCCTCCCGGGTACCGGGCGCTGAGCGCGCTGTGGTCCTCGGACACGGTCCACGGGCCCCGTGACGTCCTGCGCGACCTCGGCGGCGCGGCCTTCGTCGCCCAGGGCGACCTGCGCTGCGTGAAGGAGGAGATCGGCGGACGCCCCTACGTGGCCGTCGGCGCCTGGCGCGGGCGCGGCGGGCTGGAGATCCCCGAGACCGTCCGCCCCGAGACGATCCCCGGCGGCACGGGCTGCCTGCTGACCCCCGGCATCGCGACCTGGATCTCCTACTTCGACGGCGACTACGAGGGGGAGGACCCAGGCGACGTCCACGTGCTGGACGTGCCGATGCGGCAGGTCCGGCAGGGGACGGCGAAGGGCCCGGCCGTCACGGACGGAGGCGACGTGCCCGAGCGGACCGAGCCCGTCGTCGACCGGGAGGTGGTCCTCCCGTGCACCGCCGTCCTCGACCGGGGCGCGTCCACGGAGTGGATCCTGCGCAACTCGCCGACGTACACGGTGCGGCGCCAGCGGTTCTACACCCGGGTCGCGGTCACCGACCTGCGGGAGGACCCGGGCCCGGGCACGGTCGGCGCCACCGTCCCGTGGGGGGTGGACGAGGCGCAGTCGCAGGCCTGCCGCGAAGCCGTCGGCCTGTCCGTGGGGTTCGAGGCGGGCGTCGAGATCGAGGGCCACGGCGCCAGGGCGGCCGCGTCCCTCAGCCGCGAACTCGGCTACGACAGCACGCGTTTCGTCACCGCCATGACCCGGGAGCGGCAGGAGGTCCGCGCCCCCGCGCCGGGCCTGCACCTCACCGCGCTGTACGTGGAGAGCCACCGCATCGAGGTCGTCCGCAACGACCCGGACCACACGCCCCCCTCGGACCGGGCGGGCCTGACGTTCAACGCCCACGCGTCCTGGACGGCTCCCACCCACCCGCCGCGCCACTGAGGGGCCGGCGCCGCCGGCCGCTGCACCCCGATTAACGCCGTCACCACTCTGTTGACTGTTCATCAGATCTTGCGAACTCGTGGTCGTCGGCTGGTTGGGCCGGACGGGCGGTGGCTACGCTCGGCCGTGTCGTCCGATGGGGGGCGGCACCCGTCGCGTGCCGCGCGCGCCCGGCCGTCATGGCCCTCGGGCGTCGCAGCGGAGCACGTGCGGGCGGTTCCCACGGGAGTGGATCATGAGCTCTGTTGGTCGCAAGACCGTCGCGGTGATGGCCGCGGCCTTGGCCTCGCTGGGTGCGGGGAGCGCGGTCACCGCGTCCGCGGCCGCCTCGTCGGCCCCGTCGTGCAGCGGGGCGGCGGAGTGCCCCAGCCTCAAGCCGACCAGGCTCACGACCAGCCAGGCGAGCCTGAACGTCACCCAGATGCAGCTGGAGAACATCCACGCGATGGCCTCCGACGCGGTGACCGGGGAGCCCATCCGCGGCGCCCGGATCGTGTTCGCCACCGTGGGCGGCCGGACGCTGGGCGCGGCCTACACCGACTACGACGGCATCGCCGCGATCACCGCCCCCGAGAACCTGGGCCCCGGCACCTTGCAGGAACTGCTGGGCGGCTACGAGGCCGCGATGGTCGGCGACGGCGTCCACGCCCCGGCCGGCGCGCACGGGGCCATCACCATCGGCACCGACCAGGGCCCCGGCGTCCCGGGCAGCCCGTGTGCCGTGTGCAGCGACCGCGGGCTCAAGCAGGACGTGGTCCCGGTGGACTGGAGCCGGTAGGGGCGCGGGTGCGGCACCGGCCGATGCGGCACCGGGCGTGAGCGCGTTCGAGGCCGCGTGACGACGAGAGGGCGGGAGACCATGACAGGGCCGGACACCGCGACGGAGCGGGGTACTGCGACGGATCGGGACACCGTGACGGAGCAGCCGTCGCCGGTGAGCACGGACGCGATCTGGCGGCTCCCGGTGACGGTCTGCCGCATCACCGGGCTCCTGGGCGAGCGGACGGCCGGCGCCCTGCTGGCACGCGCCGTCGCCGTCGCCTCCGCAGGCGAGGCGTTGCAGCCCTCCCTGATCGGGGACCGGGAGCTGGCCCCCGACTTCCGCCGCTCCCGCTCGTGCCGGGAGTTCGCCGCGCCCGAACTGCTGGCGGCCATCGACGAGGTGCTGGAGGCGGTCGAGCACACCCTGGGCGTGTCCTGCCGCAACACCGAGCCCGACTACACCCTCAACGTGCACAACGACGGCGACTTCTACCGGCCGCACCAGGACACCAGCGCCGAGTTCTCCCCCCGGCGCCTGCTCACCTTCGTCTACTACCTGCACGGAACGCCCCGGCCGTTCGGCGGCGGCGAGCTGCGCGTGTTCGACGCCGCCCTGCCGCTGTACGGCGGGACGACGGGGGAGTGGGAGAAGCGCACCTGGCGGGACTGGGAGCCCGAGCACGACAGCATCGTGTTCTTCCGCCCCACCGCCTGGCACGAGGTGCGCCCGGTGCAATGCCCGAGCCGGCAGGCCGAGGACAGCCGCTTCGCCGTCAACGGCTGGCTGTGCAGCCCCGATCCGGCGAACGGGGCGAGCGGGGCGCGCTGACGCTCAGTCCTTCAGCATCACCAGCGGCAGTCCGCTGCCGTCCCAGGCGCGGCGCGTCTCGTCGGCCCGGTAGCGGTCGGCTTCCAGGTCGGCGGCGAAGGCCTCCAGGAACTCCCGCAGGCCGGCGGCCTCGTAGCAGGCCCGCCAGCCCTCGTGCGACCAGTCGATGATCTGGCCGCGGCGCTGCGGGGTGGGCGGGTCCAGGTCGATGCAGATCACGTCGCCGTTGCCGATGGAGATGAAGGGGATCCACCCGGCGGACCAGGCGACGTCCCGGCGGATCACGCCGTCCTCCGCCCGCTCGTCCCAGGGCGGGTCCCCGGCGTCGACGGACCGCTCGCGCCAGTCGTCCACCATCGCGTCGAGCGGGTGGAGCGCGGTGTGTAAACCGATCAGGACCCCCGGCAGGCCGTCGTGGCAGCGGTAGGACTCCCGGACGTCCGGCGGGAGTTCCACCCCCATCGCGGCCTCCGCCGCCCGGATCTGCCCGTCGGTGGCGCCGGGCGGCATCGCGGCCGCCACCTCCGGGGCGATCCGTTCCAGCGCGGCCTCGATCCGCGCCCACAGCTGCTGCATCGGGAAGCCCCCTTCGTCGTGTCGAGTGATCGAGTCGAGGACCGGAACGTAGCACCGGCCACCGACAGTCATCAGTCATCGGGCGGTGCCAGGGCTCCTGTCAGAGCCACCTGGTAGGAAGGGGCTGATCGTCAGCCGACCGGCCGTCGATGCGTGGTCACCGAAGGAGGTCCGGATGTCCGTGGAAGACACTCCCGTGCGGGAGGACGTCATGACGGCCGGGGCGGCCCTGCGGATCTACCCCGATCCGGCGGACGTCTTCGTCGCCGACCAGGCCGAGTTGGCCCGGCACCTGCACCCGCTGGTCTCGATCGACCTGGCCCAGGTCAACCCGGCCTGGCAGGGGTGGATCCACCTGCTGAGCCCGCTGGAACCGTCGGAGGGCTGCATCGGCGACCACACCTCGGCCTTCCACACGGGGCTCCAGGCGCCCAACTGGCTGGGCTTCACGCTGGAGGGCGACCGCTTCCGCCTGGCCGGCGACCTGCGCTACTTCGCCCGGGCGGCGGGCCCGGGCGAAGTCCCCGACCCCTGGCCGGGGTTCCACGCCGACCTCGCCGAGCACTGCGAACGCCAGGAGCGCAGCTACCGGGCGCACCGCGACAGCTTCCGCCGCGAGGGCCGGCTCGTCCACCTCGGCGACGACGGCCTGCCGTACCCCGGCAGTACCGGCGAGATGGCCCTCCTCGACCAGCTCGGCGGCTACGCCGACTCCGCCGGCAACTGGATCGAGACCGATGTGTTCCCGCTCGACTACGACGGCGACCGCACCTGGCCGGTCGGCCCGTCCGGCCGCCGCTTCGAGTTCGTGGCGGCGGTGCCCGGCTGGCACTACCGCAGCAGCGGCGCCGACTGGATCATGCTGTTCTTCGAACCCGTCGACCGGCTGGCCCTGTTGACCTTCGACTGGAGCTGAGGCGCGGCGATGCCACCGGAGGAGCGGCAGGGCGGTCAGGGTGCGGCAGGCGCCCGAGCGGCCGCGCAGGACTTCTTCGACGAGATGCGCCGGTGGGAGGAGTGGATGGCCTCCTGCCGGCACGACACCACGGGCGGCGAGCAACTGGCGGCGGTGAAGGAGGTGTTCGCCAGGCATCTGGCGGCCAGGGCGCTGGCCCGGCACCAGTCGCGCTACGACCTGCTGTGCTTCGGCACGCCGCCGGAGTTCGAGGCGCCGATCCTGCGCGTCGAACAGGAGTCGCCGGTCAGGTGCTGGGTGTACGTACCGGAAGGGCTGATCGGCGGCGAGGCCCGCTACGCGATGGTGCGCGAGGGCGGTGCGTGGAAGGCCGCGTTCAAGGAGGCCGACATCGCCCTGACGGGCCGGTGGAAGCGGTGGCCGGATCTCTGACACCCGGGCCGGGCCGACCGCTCCGGCCGACCGCTCCGGGCCGGTCAGGCGTGGCAGCGCAGCAGTTCCAGCGGCGGGCTGGCGAGGAGGTCCGCCCAGAAGTCCTCGCCGAACTCGCGCAGGCCGGCTTCGGACACCTGGAGCGGGACCCACTCGGCGTCGCCGAACCCGGCCGCCCGCAGGCACTCCTCGTAGACCTCGCGGCGCGGGGCCGCGCCCACGATGCTGATCGGCTGCGGGTCGAGGAGGGCGGTGATCCGCACCCGCGGGCCCGTCTCGATCTCCTCGCCGGTCGGCTCGCAGCGGAACCCGTACTTGTCCAGGGAGGGGCAGTCGAAGCGGTAGTCGGGTTTCTGGGCGAGCACGAAGAACTCCCCGCCCGGTACCAGGCTCCGGTGGATGTTGCGGCACATCCGCTCCATCGCCGCGACGTCCTCGGCGTAGTTGAGGCACTGCACTCCCAGTGCGATGTCGAAGTGACGGTCGAGGGGCCGTAGTTCGGCCACGTCGCCGACCTCGTAGCGCACGCCCAGCGGGTCGCGCTGCTCGATCGTGCGCGCGGCGGCGACCATCTCGGCGGAGATGTCGACGCCGAGGACGTCGGTGGCGCCGCGCCGCTTGAACTCCCTGCTGTAGAAGCCGGTGCCGCACGCCAGGTCGAGGACCGACCGGCCGGCCACGTCCCCGACCAGGCCCAGGAAGCTCGGCACCTCCCCGTAGCGGATCAACGGCAGGGACTTGAACCCCTCGAACGCCTCGCCGATCCCGTCGTACTGCTGCACGCCCACGTGCCGCCCCTCCTGTGTGTCGCCCGCCGGGTCGCGGCCGTGGCGGAAAGTCTCCTCCGCCCCGCCGGGCCGCCGTACTGGCAGATGACACAAAGAAGTTGGCCGGTGGCGGCGGCTCGGGGTGCGCACCCTCCTATCGCCCGACACCACACTCGGGGGGCGGGGAAACGCCGTCGAAGGGCCATTCGAGTGACGTCCCGCGTCCTCGCGTGTCCGAACGGCCACACTGGCAGCGCTGAGGAAGCCCGCCGTTCAAAGGAGACGAGTCCGTGAAGAGCCTCGGAAGGACGCTGGTCACCGTCGGTGCCGCTGCGGTTCTGTGCATCGCGGTCCCGGCCAACGCCCAAGCCGCGGAGGGGACTTTCACCTACATCAGCAACAACCAGGAGCACACGCTGGAGAACCCCGAGGGCGACCGGTGCTACGACCTCGGCCGCCGCGTCGCCGAGCTGTACAACGACACCGACGCGGAGGTGGCCGTCTTCCTCGGCGCCGGTTGCCAGGACGAGATCGGGACCATCAGGTCGGGTGGTTCGAGCATCCGAAGCGGCATCGGTTCGGTCAGTTTCACCGACGACGAGTAGTCGGCGCACCCGGCGGTGGGGCGGCCCGGCCGTCCGAGGTGATGGTGAAGGGCTCGGACCAGTTGCCGGAATCACCGGACAGGACGACCCGGTAGTCGTCTCCAGGGGGGACGTCCGGCACGGTCACCTCCATCCGCCCCAGCAGGATGTCGAAGTCACTGGCGAGGACGCGGTCGAGGAGGGTGACGCCGCCCGCGCGCAAGGCGATGGACCCCGTGCGGTTGGTGATCTGCGCCGGCGGATCCGAGACGTCCCAGGTGACTTCGACCCGCTCGCCGACCCGCCAGAGCGCCCCCGCCCGAGGGGAGAGAATGCGCGGCACGTAGACGTCGCGCCGGGACGTGCGCTCGGCGGAATGGGCGGCCACCGCCAGGCCGGCGGCCTGCGCCTGGGCCGGCACCGTGGTGAGCAGGCTCGGCATCGCGGCGGCGGCCAGTGCCACCACGCCCAGGACGGGTCCGTTCCAGATCCTCATGGCCCCCAGTGTCTCGGTTCGGCCCCCGACGAGCGCACGGACGGGCGCCCCTTCCCTCGATCGGGGGAACGGCTGTCGGTGACGGACGGCCCGTGAGGGGGGCGTGGCCCGGGGCCTGAGGGCGGCAAGCGGCCCGTCAGCCGCCTGACGGGGTGTGAGGTGAGGGCGTCACGGCTCCTTTTCCGGTGCGGGTCGGTCGCCTACGGTGGGTCACCCCGAAGACGAGGAGCGGAGGTTCCCTGTGGCGGACGAGGCGACGACGCAGTACCGCAGCTATGCCTGGGAGGACGAGCACGGCGTCAAGTACGTGGCCGCCTACCCGGGCGACGAGGAGGCCGACGAGGAGCGCAAGGCCGAGCTGCGGGCGTTGGGCGCCCGCGTGTCGGCGGACCTGGTGGCCGAACAGGAGGCCGAGCGGGAAGCCGAGCGGGAAGCCGGGCGGCGGAAGGCCGGGCGAGGGGTCGGGCGTGCGGGGCCGGCGTTGCGGCTGATCCGTGGTGAGGGTTCGTCCTGAGTGCGTGACCGGGCCCGCCGGTCCGCAGGGCGCGGACGGGCGGGCCCGCTTCAGGCCGGGCCGTCGGGGGTGTGGTCGAAGGTGTGGGCGCGGTGCCGGGCGAGGTCGCTGAAGGAGCGGGCGGCGGCGCTCTGGTAGGCGGTGTCCCGGCGGAGCAGGGCGACGGCGCGCGAGGGGAGCGGCGGGTCGACCGGGACGGAGCGCAGGTGGGGGTGTTCGCGGGTGGTGGCGTCGGGTAGCACGGTGGCGAGGCTGGTGCGTTGGACGATCGCGACGAGCGCGCTGACGGAATTGGCCTCGATGGCGATCCGCGGCCGGACCCGGTGGTCGGAGAGGAACCGGTCGATGTGCTGCCGGGTCGCGAAGTCACCGCTGAGCAGGGCGAGTTGCTGGTCGCCCAGTGCGCGGACCGGGAGCGGGCCCGAGTGGGCCGCGTACGGGTGGTCGGAGGCGACGACGAGGCCGAGGTGCTCGGTGAACAGGGTGGTGGCGGTGACGGCCGGCAGGTGCGCTCCGCCGAAGGCGATGCCGAGGTCGAGCTGGTCGGCGGCCAGCTCGGACTCGATGCGTTCCTGTGCCATCTCGCGGACGTCCAGGCTGATCCCGGGGTGGCGCGCGTGGAAGTCCCCGATGAGGGGCCCGGTCAGGTAGGCGGTGAAGGTCGGGGTCACGGCCAGGCGCAGGGTGCCGCGTGAGAGGTCCTTGACGTCCCGCACCGCGCGCTCGGCCGCCGCGAGGTCGCGCAGGGCCCGGCGCGCGTAGTGGGCGTAGGCCTGGCCGGCGTCGGTGAGGCGCACGGTGCGCCCGGAGCGGTCGAGGAGCTGCACGTGCAGAGAGCTCTCCAGCTGCTTGATCTGCTGCGAGAGGGTCGGCTGCGAGACGTGCAGGGCTTCGGCGGCGCGGGTGAAGTTGGCGTGCTCGGCCACGGCGAGCAGGTACCGGAGGTGGCGCAGTTCCATGAACCAACTATAGGCAGTACTGATGGCAATGATGGTTACCACGTCTTGGACGCTATAGGGCCAGGTCATGCATCGTTGAGGTCATCGGCAGGCACCAACGGTCGTCGAAGAAGGAGTGACCTCATGAACGAGATGGCGCAGGGTTTCCAGCGGTTCAGCCGGGACGTGTTCCCGACCCGGGCGGCACTGTTCAAGAGGCTCGCCACCACCCATCAGCCGACCGCGCTGTTCATCGGCTGCTCGGACGCCCGGGTCGTGCCGGAGCTGATCACCCAGACCGATCCGGGCGAGCTGTTCGTCATCCGCACCGCCGGCAACCTCGTGCCCCCGTACACCCGGGGCGCGGACGGTGTCGCGGCGAGCATCGAGTACGCGGTCGGCGTGCTCGGGGTCACGGACGTGATCGTCTGCGGGCACTCCGCGTGCGGCGCGATGACCGCCCTCGCCTCCGGTGGCGACCTCACCGGCCTGCCCGCCGTCGCCACCTGGCTGCACCACGCGGACGTCGCCAAGGCCCGCACCGACGCGGCCGAGCACCTGGCCGGCGCGGAGCGGGTCGCCGCCCTGGTGAAGGACAACGTCCTCGCCCAGCTGGCCAACCTGAAGACCCACCCGTCGGTGGCCAAGGCCCTGGTGCAGGGCAGGGTGACCCTGCACGGCTGGGTCTACGACATCGGATCCGGCTCCGCCGAGACGCTCGACACCGACAGCGGACGGTTCGTCGCCCTGGCGGGCTGACCACCCCCTCGACCATTCCCTCCCACCACCCCCAGACCAGGTCCGGGCACCCGCCCCGGACCCATCCCCGAAAGGCCCGCCCCATGGTGCACGCGCAGTTCGACCAGACCGCCCGTCAGCAGCTCGCCCTGGAGGTCGTCGACGCCAAGACCCGCAAGGACCTCACCTGGCAGGAGCTCGCCGACACGACCGGCCTGTCCGTCGCCTTCGTCACCGCCGCCCTGCTCGGCCAGCACGCCCTGCCCGCCGACGCGGCCAAGGCCGTCACCGAACTCCTGGGCCTGGACGAGGACGCGGCCCGGCTGCTCCAGACCATCCCGCTGCGCGGCAGCATCCCCGGCGGCATCCCCACCGACCCGACCATCTACCGCTTCTACGAGATGCTCCAGGTCTACGGCACCACCCTCAAGGCCCTGGTCCACGAGCAGCTCGGCGACGGCATCATCAGCGCCATCAACTTCAAGCTCGACGTCAAGACCGTCGAGGACCCCGAGGGCGGCCACCGCGCCGTCATCACCCTGGACGGCAAGTACCTGCCCACCAAGCCGTTCTGACCCCCGCGCGGGGGGGGGGGGGGGCCCCCCCCGCCCCCCCCCCCCCGCCGTCCCACCCCGGCCCGCCCCCGACCGGCAAGGAACCGCCACCGTGGACTTCGCTCAGCACACCATCGACCTCGCCCGCCGCAACGTCGCCGAAGGCGGGCGCCCGTTCGCCACCGTCATCGTCAAGGACGGCGAGATCCTCGCCGAGAGCCCGAACAAGGTCGCCCAGACCGGCGACCCCACCGCGCACGCCGAGATCCTCGCCATCCGCGACGCCTGCACGAGGCTCGGCACCGAGCACCTGACCGGCACCACCATCTACGTCCTCGCCCACCCCTGCCCGATGTGCCTGGGCTCGCTCTACTACTGCAGCCCCGACGAGGTCGTCTTCCTCACCACCCGCGACGACTACGAACCGCACTACGTCGACGACCGCAAGTACTTCGAACTCGCCACCTTCTACAGTGAGTTCGCCAAGAACTGGGACGAGCGCCGGCTGCCGATGCGCTACCTGCCCAGCGACGCGGCCATCGACGTCTACCGGGCGTGGCGCGAGCGCAACGGCGGCGAACGCCGCGTCGCCGGCGCGCCCGTCGCGGCCTGAACGAGGGCGCACACGATGCCCGAGCCGATCGAGAAGGCCGCGTGGATCCGGCTGGAGAACGGCCGGGCCCCCGCCGCCGCAGGTGAAGCACGGGGCATCCCGGTCGCGTCGGTGCCCGGGTCGATCAGGTCGCCGCAGGCCACGGGTCAGCTCGCCGAGAGGCGGGTCTCCCGGGCGTCGAACTCGCCGACGCGGACGGCGGTGACGAAGGCCTGCCAAGCGGGGGCGGGGAAGCAGAGGACGGGTCCGTCGGGGTCCTTGGAGTCTCGGACGGGCTGCACGCCGCTGAAGCCGTCGGCGACCTCGATGCATTCGCCTCCGCCGCCGCTGTGCGAACTCTTGCGCCAGGTGGTTGCCATCGCGTTGCCTCCTGCGGGTGGAGTGGGAAGTCGATGGGGATGACTTCCCACTCTGGCGTCAGATAGGCCTAGTTGGCGTCGAACTCGCCGGTGCCGACGGCGGTGACGAAGGCCTGCCAGGCATCGGCGGGGAAGGCGAGGGTGTGGCCGTTGGGGTCCTTGGAGTCGCGGACCGGGACGATGCCGGGGAAGCCGTCCGCTACCTCGATGCATTCGCCGCCCTGGCCGCTGAACGTGCTCTTGCGCCAGCGAGCGCCGGATAGGTCAAGGTGCACTTTCAAATTCCTTCCGTACTGCGCGGATCAGCTCAAGCGACGGGGCCAGAGGCAGTGCCTCGGCTTGCAGCCGATCGTACTCCCTGGCCCAGCCTGCGAGGGTTTCGGCGTCGCGCTCCAGATGGCCGCGCAGGTGGCTCTCCGAATAGCCGAGCAGCGAACGATTCGGCATCGTCAGAAGTGTCACTGGATGCGCGAACGGCCGTTGCTCTCCGAGGCTGAGCGGGGCTACCTGGATGGTCATGTTCGGTAGACCGGCCAACTTCTCCAGGTGGGCCAGCTGGCCCACCATCACCGCAGGCCCGCCGATCGGCCGTCGCAGGCTCCACTCGTCGAGTACGGCCTGGACGTACGGCGGAGACGGTCGGTCGATCCGTTCCTGCCGGGCGAGGAGGAACCGCATGCGCTCATCGGCCTGCTGCTGAGTGACGGTCCCGCGCGTGACCGGTGCCTGGTCATAGGCTGCCGCATACTCGGGAGTCTGCAGCAGCCCTGAGATGACCCCGATCTGGAAGAGCCGGATGGCGGTCGCTTCGGCTTCCTTGTCGGCGTACTCGGGGAAACCCTCTATCAGGATTCTGTGTTCGAGCTGGTCGAGCATCAGGCCGAGGGTGCCGCCGCCTCAACCTCGTCTTCGACGGCGGCACCGTGCGCGATGACACCCGCCTCACCGTCCCGCCCCGGCATCGCAGTGGACTGTTCGGCGCCCGCTTCGTCCGTGCCCACGAACTCCCGGACGTCATGGCCCCCGCCCAGGCCGCCCGCGCCGCCGAAGCGCTCGCCAACCGCGCCGTCCCCCTCCTCCTGCACGGCCAACGCTCAAGCTGAAGGGCGCGGTCTTAAAACCGCCTTTGACGAAGCCGCCGAGTGGCCGCCGCCGCCCCCCCCCCCCCCCCGGCGGGAGGCGCCGGTTCACCCGTGCGGTGGCCTGGCGTTTCCTTTGCCTGATGTGGCCGGAACCCACGCAGTTGTCACCGTACGGTCACCACGGGGTGAACGGGACCTAAAGGTCCAGACCACCGCCCAGTGCGGCCAGGACGTCCGCCGCGGTCCAGTGCCCGGCGGCGCCCGGGCGGGAGGCCAGGTAGTCGGCGCAGCGGTGCGCGTTCCAGCCGTGGGACTCGGCCAGGCCTGCGGCCAGGGTGCGCAGATAGGGCGCCGAGGGTGGATTGAGTGCGGCGCCGGCCAGGCCTTCGGGGGCGGTGAAGGTCAGCAGCGGGTGCCCGTCCAACTCGCCCGCGTGCACCAGCGTCTCGTACCGGCCGGGCCCGAGCCGGTCGCGTCCGTGCGTGAGGGTGCGGGTGAGGTCGAGGTCGGTGTCGGGGGAGCGGCGCATCTCCTGGGCGGCGATGTCGCTGAACTGACTGACCGTCATCAAGTAGGCCCGGAAGGGGAGTTCACCCGGTGCGTCCGGATCGTAGAAGCCGCTGCCGCCGCCCCACACCGCCGACTCCCGCGCGAAGTACAGCGTGCCGGGCAGGGTCGCGGCCACGTCCCGGCGCGGCGGGTGGTGGTCGCGGCAGCCGGGGTAGGTGTGCGCGCCGCCGTCGGGGCGGCCGCCGCGCAGGTAGCAGGCGAGCCGGGCGGCGTGCAGGTTCGACCCGTACGCCGCGTACCAGACGAGCCGTGCGCCGCCCTCCGTGCCGGACGCGCCGCTCCCGACGGCGCCCCCGAGGCCGCCCCCGCCCCCCGCGGGCCACCGGCGGGATCCGGCCACCATCATCGCTAAACCTCCAGATCTGGCGGGTCCGCTTTCACTACCGGTAGCGTCCCCGCCGCTATGGCGTAGACCACTCTTCGCCTTCGCGTCATATGCCTCCTGCCTCCGGCGATTACCCTTCGCCGCCGAAAGCGATCGAAAAACCCCGAAATGACTTTCGAATCGTTCCCTGATGCCCCCATATGTCGCCGAAAATGAAAAGTTCCTTTGACTCCACCTCCACGGCATCCAGCGGGCTCCCAGTGGAGTCATGGTGAGTGAGGCACCACGCAAGGTGACTCCCCGCATTCATCCTTAATGACTACTCCCAGCCGAGGACACTCCTTATGGACGCACGCCAGGACATGGCAGGCCCGGGAACGCTGAACCGTCCCGGGCCCGCTCACGCCGCCGGTTGGCCGGCGGTCCGGCCCGCGCACCCCCGCAGCCTGCTCGACATCGTCACCGCCACCGCCGACGCCCACCCGCACGCACCCGCGCTGGACACCGGCACCGCCGTACTCGACTACCGCGCCCTCATGCACGAGGTCGACACCCTCGCCGGCGTCCTCGCCGGGCACGGCATCGGCGCCGGAGACCGGGTCGGCGTGCGCATCCCCTCCGGCACCGCCGACCTGTACGTCGCCATCCTGGCCGTGCTGCGCTGCGGCGCCGCCTACGTGCCCGTCGACGCCGACGACCCCGACGAGCGCGCCGACATGATCTGGCAGGACGCCCAGGTGTGCGCCGTCCTCGGCGCCGAACGCCGGCTCGCCCCCGGCTCCGGGGCCGGGCCCCGCGGCAACCCCGTCTGGCCCACCCCCGCCGACGACGCGTGGATCATCTTCACCTCCGGCACCACCGGCCGCCCCAAGGGCGTCGCCGTCACCCACCTCTCCGCGGCCGCCTTCGTCGACGCCGAGGCCCGCCTCTTCCTGCGGCAGCAGCCGCTCGGCCCCGGCGACCGTGTCCTGGCCGGCCTGTCGGTGGCCTTCGACGCCTCCTGCGAGGAGATGTGGCTGGCCTGGCGCCACGGCGCCTGCCTGGTGCCCGCCCCCCGCTCCCTCGTCAAGGCCGGCACCGACCTCGGCCCCTGGCTCGTCGAACGCCGCATCACCGCCATCTCCACCGTCCCCACCCTGCTCGCCCTGTGGCCGCAGGAGTGCCTGGACGCCGTGCGCCTGATCATCGTCGGCGGCGAGGCCTGCCCCGCCGAACTCGTCGAGCGCCTGGCCACCCCCGGCCGCGAGTTCTGGAACACCTACGGCCCCACCGAGACCACCGTCGTCGCCACCGCCGCCCGCATGCTCCCCGGCCAGCCCGTACGCATCGGCACCCCCCTGGACGGCTGGGAGATCGCCGTCGTCGACGCCGCCGGCCACCCCGTCCCCTGGTACGAGACCGGCGAACTCCTCATCACCGGCATCGGCACCGCCCGCTACCTCGACCCCGCCAAGGACGCCGAGAAGTTCAGCGCCCACCCCGCCCTCGCCTCCCCGCGCGTCTACCGCAGCGGCGACCTCGTGCGCAACGACCCCGAAGGCCTCGTCTTCGTCGGCCGCGCCGACGACCAGATCAAACTCGGCGGCCGGCGCATCGAACTCGGCGAGATCGACGCCGCCCTCCAGGCCCTGCCCGGCATCCGCGCCGCGGCCGCCGCCGTCCGCAAGAGCCCCGCCGGCGCCGACCTGCTGATCGGCTACCTCGTCGCCCAGCCCGGCACCACCCCCGACCTCACCGCCGCCCGCCAGCACCTGCTCGGACGCCTGCCCGCCCCGCTCGTGCCCGTCCTCGCCCTCGTCGACTCCCTGCCCACCCGCACCTCCGGCAAGGTCGACCGCAACGCCCTGCCCTGGCCGCTCGCCACCACCGGCACCGCCACCCCCGGCACCGCCGCCCCCCTGGACGGCACCGCCGGCTGGCTCGCCGGCCGCTGGGAGGGCATGCTCGGCACGGCCCCCGGCCCCGGCGACGACTTCTTCGCCCTCGGCGGCTCCAGCCTCACCGCCGCCCGCCTCGTCTCCGAACTGCGCACCCGCCACCCCGGCGTCTCCGTCGCCGACCTCTACGCCCACCCCGTCCTCGGCGACCTCGCCGACTACCTCGACAACCTCGCCGGCCCCCCTCATACCGGCGGCGCCGCACACCCCCCCACCCCCGCCCCCGTCCGCACCGTGCGCCGCACCCCCGCCAGCGCCGGCCTGTGGCAGACCCTCATCCTGCTCGGCGTCTTCAGCATCTCCGGACTGCGCTGGATCCTCGCCCTCACCGCCTTCGACAACCTCATCGGCAACCAGCTCAGCTGGGCCCCGCACAGCTCCTGGTGGCCCGTCGCCGCCGGCCTCCTCCTCTTCTACAGCGCCCCCGGCCGCACCCTCCTCGCCGCCGGCACCGCCCGCCTGCTCACCGCCGGCCTGCGCCCCGGCAGCCACCCCCGCGGCGGCCAGGCCCACCTGCGACTGTGGGCCGCCGAACGCGCCGTCACCCTCTTCGGCGTCGGCGCCCTCGCCGGCACCCCCTGGGCCCGCCGCTACGCCCGCGCGCTCGGCTGCCGCATCGGCACCGGCGTCCTCCTGCACACCCTGCCCCCCGTCACCGGCCTCGCCCGCATCGGCGCCGGCGCCACCGTCGAACCCGAAGCCGACATCGCCGGCTGGTGGCTCGACGGCGACACCCTCCACCTCGGCCGCATCGACATCGGCGACGGCGCCCGCATCGGCGGCCGCTCCACCCTCATGCCCGGCGCCCGCATCGGCGCCGGCGCCGACATCGCCCCCGGCTCCTGCGTCACCGGCGTCGTACCCGCCGGCGAACACTGGCACGGCTCCCCGGCCCGGCCCTCCACCGAGGTTCGCACCACCTGGCCCGCAGCCGCCGCCACCCCCCGCTCCCGCTTCTGGAACCTCGCCTACGGCGTCGGCCTGACCGTCTTCGGCCTCCTGCCGATCATCGCCGCCCTCCCCGCGCTCGCCATCGTCTTCACGATGGTCGACACCGACCGCACCCTCACCGCGGCCCTCCTCCAACTCCTGCCCGCCACCATCCCGCTGGCCGCCCTCACCCTGGTGTGCCACGCCACGCTGATAGCGATCATGGTCCGCCTCCTGTCCATCCCGCTGCGCCCCGGCTTCCACCCCGCCCACGGCCGCGTCGCCTACTGCGCCTGGGCCGTCACCCGGCTCAGCGACACCGCCCGGCGCACCCTCTTCCCCTTCTACGCCAGCCTCTTCACCCCGGTGTGGCTGCGCCTGCTCGGCGCCAAGGTCGGCCGCCGCGTCGAAGCCTCCACCGTCCTGTCCCTGCCCGGCCTGATGCGCGTCGACGACGGCGCCTTCCTCGCCGACGACACCCTCGTCGCCCCCTACGAACTGCGCGGCGGCTGGCTGCACATCGGCCCCTCGCACGTCGGGCGCCGCTCCTTCGTCGGCAACTCCGGCATCGTCGGCCCCGGCCGCCGACTGCCCGACAACTCCCTCGTCGGCGTCCTGTCCGACACCCCCGTCAACGCCCCCGAAGGCTCCTCCTGGCTCGGCCGCCCCGCCTTCGCCCTGCCGCGCGTCGCGGCCGCCGGCGGCGACGCCCGCACCTACAACCCGCCCCGGCGCCTGATGTGGGCCCGCGCCGGCGTCGAACTGTGCCGCCTGCTGCCCATCGTCCTCGCCGCCCTCCTCGGCGACCTCGTCCTCGCCACCCTCCAGGAACTGCGCGACGACTACGGCCTCACGCGCGCCCTCGCCGCCGCCGGCCTCGTCCTCATCGGCGCCGCCCTCATCGCCTGCCTGGTCACCACCGCCGCCAAGTGGCTCCTCGTCGGACGCTTCCGCGTCGCCGAACACCCCCTGTGGTCCACCTTCGTGTGGCGCAACGAGCTCTACGACAGCTTCGTCGAGGAACTCGCCATGCCCTTCGGCGGCTCCACCATCACCGGCACGCCCTACCTCAACGCCTGGCTGCGCAGCCTCGGCGCCCACATCGGGCGCGGCGTGTGGTGCGAGACCCACTGGCTGCCCGAGAGCGACCTCGTCACCGTCGAGGCCGGCGCCAGCGTCAACCGCGGCACCGTCCTGCAGACCCACCTCTTCCACGACCGGGTCATGCGCCTGGGCCCCGTCCACCTCGGCCCCGGCTCCACCACCGGCCCGCACTCCATCGTCCTGCTCAACTCCTCCCTCGGCGCCGGCACCACCGTCGGCCCCGCCTCCCTGGTCATGCGCGGCGAGAACGTCCCCGGCACCACCCGCTGGCTCGGCAACCCCGTCGCCGCCTGGAACGCCGACCCCGCCCTCGCCCCCGTCGCCCGGCGGCGGGCCAAGCGCAAGGTCGGAGTGTGACGCAGATCACTTTAGCCGGGCGATGAGTTGACGATGCGGTCGCGGTCCTACCTGGGTAGACCGCGACCGCATCCGTTCCCGAAAGGGCGTACCGACCATGACCGCCACCCCCGCCAAGGGCCCTGCCAGCTACTTCCCGTCCATCGAGAAGAAGTACGGCCGACCCGTCGCCGAGTGGAAGGACCTCATCCGGGCCTCCCCGCTCGGCAAGCACATGGAGCTCGTCGCCTGGCTCAAGACCGAGCACGGCCTCGGCCACGGCCACGCCAACGCCCTCGTCGCCCACACCCTCGCCGAAGCGGCGGCCTGAGCCCGCCGTGCGGCTCTGCCGGTGACGCCCGGCCCCCGGCTCTGCTGGTGACGCCCGCCTGCGCCCCGTGGCGGGTGGTGGGCCGGCGGACGACGACGGGGCCGGGGCCGCCTGCGGCACGATCGGGAAGCAGGCGGCCCCGGACCCGGGTCGTTCCGTACGGGCGGGGCATCGACCGCGATGCCCGTACGGCTGCGGTCGGGACTATTCGACGACTTCAACAGCACTTGAAGTCAAGCCCCCGGCGGCCCGGGGCGCCACAGGGCGGGGTAGCCTCGCTCCCGGCGGGGGCCGGCGGACGAGGTTTCAGGGGCGGTCGAATGGAACAGCAACAGCGCGGCTACTGGCGGGTCGCGGACGGTTCGGCGGTCAGCTCCACCCAGGCCCAGGTCGCCTGGACCAGGGCCGCCTACCCGGCCCTGGTGGACGTGGCCCGCCGCTACCACGCGGTGATCACCTACTCCGAACTGGCCGAGACCGTCCAGGAGGCGGCCGGAGTGCGCACCCGGGTGCACCAGCGCACCTGGATCGGCAAAGTCCTGGCCCTGGTGGTGCGCGAGGCACACCGCCGCGGGGACCCGCCGCTGACCGCACTGGTGGTCCACTCCACCGACGGCATGGTCGGCGTCGGCTACCAGGAAGTACTGGCCGTGGCCGGACAGCCGCCGCTCGCAGCGGACATGGACCGCGAACACCACGCCGCCGCCGCCCGCCTCGCCTGCTACCGGCACTTCGGCGCCCAACTGCCCGCCGACGGCGGCACCCCCGCCCTGGCCCCGCGCCTGCAAGCGGCCGTCAACCGCAAGGCGGCCGCCGCCACCCCGCCCCGCCCCCCGGCGATCTGCCCCTCCTGCTTCCTCCAACTGCCCGCCACCCGCATCTGCGACTCCTGCGGCGCCAGCGCGTAGGGGCTCTCTTCCGGATCACGCCGGGGTGGGGCCGACGGGCCCGGACGGAGCAGCAGGCCGGATGGGATGATCTTGCCGGCAGTTCCGTACGAGGAGGCACGGTGGACGACCACTCGAAGCACGACCACTCCCGGTGGGAGGGCGTCGTGATCGCGGCCCGCGAACGTGCCCGCGCGCGGCAGGCCCTCATGGTCGAGCGCTTCGGACTGTCAGGTGACGTGCAGTACCACTGGTCGATGGACGACGCGCGGATCACCTGGTCGCGCAAGAGGAAGTGGTCGCGCAAGAGCGAGGTGTTCCTCACCGGCCGGCTCACGATGATCGGCAGCGTCAGCCTCGCCCGGCAGACCTGGCTGTGGTCCTGGGCGAACGAGTCGCTGCCGCCCGCCGTCCTGGGCGACATCGAACAGGTGCGGCGCTTCGGCGAGGACAACGACTTCCCCGTCCTGCCGTGGCCGGGCTTCGACTCCCACCCCGAACTCGTCGCCGAGGCACGGGTGGTCGCGGCCTCGGTGCTCGACGCCGACGGGCTGTGGATGGAGTCGACGGACGACACCGAGCTCCACTTCCTGCTCCACGACCTGGTGCCCGCCGCGGCGGCCGACTAGGCGGGCGGACGGCTGGGTGGTCGGGTAGGCGGGGGCTCGCGGACCTGCGGCGGGGCGTCAGGCCCGGACGCTGGCGGGCAGGCGGCCCGGCATCTGCCAACCCTCGGCAAGGCGGGAGGGGGCGAGCCGGCGCCCGTCGCCGAAGAACTCGCAGAACTTCATGATCAGCGGATCCCAGCCGAGCGGGTCCACGTAGTGGTCCGTGCCGGGCACGAGCAGGCGCTCCTCGACGTGCGCGCGCACCACGGTGACCTCGAAAGCGGTGCACTGCGGGTTGCCCGCCAGCGGCGTGGCCGCCTCCAACCGGCACTCCAACTGGACCGGGCACTCGGCGACGCGCGGCGCCCGCACCAGCTCCGACGGCTGCTCGGTGAGCCCGGCGGCGGCGAACTTGCCCCGCTCGAAGCGGTAGCCCTGCTGGCGCCGGCGCTCGGTCAGATCCGGATTGGCGGTCAGCATCGCGAGGGCGTCGACGGCGTCCACCTGCCCGGAGGAGGGCAGGTTGAGCACGCACTCGCCCTCGCGCCGCAGGTTGACAGCGGTCTGGGCAGTGTTGCCGAGGCCCAGCACGCAGGACTGCCCCAGCCACCACGCCGAGGACATCGGCGCCAGGTTGGCGCCGCCGTCCTCGTTGCGCGAACTGATCAGCACCACCGGGGTGCCGAAGTAGAGGACCTTGAGATCGGTGGCCTTGTGCACGGGAATGCCGTCCTTGAGTGGGAAACCGTTGCCGGCCTCCGACTCTGCCCCCGCCCGGGTGCGGGCGCTGGCGGTGATCGGACACGGCGTTCCCGGCCCCGGCGTTCCCGGCCCCGGCGGGGGCAGACGGCCCTACGTTGGCCGGCCTGGCACGCCGGTTCGGCCGTACGGGCCGGTTCAGCACCCGTACGGGCCGGCGGTCAGAGCGAGGCGCTGACCGGACCGCGGGCGGCCACCGTACGGGCCTGGCCGTCGCGCAGCCGGTAGGACAGGCCCACGACGGCCGCCGCGCCCTCGGCCACCCTGGCGGCCAGCAGCTGGGAACGCTCCAGCAGCAGGTCCACGGTCTGGCGGATGTGCTCGTCGACGATCCCGTCCGGGTCCTCGATGCCCGCGGCCCGGGCCGACACCACGCTCGGGGTGACCCGCTCCACCACGTCCCGCACGAACCCGCCCGGCAGCCGCCCCCGGTCCAGCGCCTCCATCGCCGCGCCCACCGCGCCGCACGAGTCGTGCCCCAGCACCACCACCAGCGGACACTCCAGCACGCTCACCCCGTACTCGATGCTGCCCAGCGCCTCCGCCCCGGTGACGTGCCCGGCCGTCCGCACCACGAACAGGTCGCCCAGCCCCCGGTCGAAGATGATCTCGGCCGCCAGCCGGGAGTCCGAACAGCCGAACAGCACCGCGAAGGGCCGCTGCGCCGGCGCGAGGGCGGCCCTGCGCCCGGCGTCCTGGTTGGGGTGCTCCGGGCTGCCCGCGACGAAACGGGCATTGCCCTCCATCAGCACCCGCATCGCCTGGTCGGGGCCGGATATCGGTGAGGAGATCATGCCTGCACCCTAGATCGCCGCAGGTGGGGCCCGCAGCAGGGGGGCCGGGGCAGGGGGGCCGCCACCGCGTCGCTCCTCACCCGGCCGGCCCAGTCCACGGCCCGCCCACCCTGCTGCGCACGGCCTTGCCCGGCCGCTTCGCCGCCCGTGTGGCGGGAGGCCGGAGGATATCGTCAACTCGCAGCTTGCGTAGCGGCGTTGGACGCGACAGTGCCGGTCATCGGCCCGGCCTGCCCTTGGAGACGAACACCTGGACCGTCGAGTGCGCAGGTACGGTGTGGCCGGCCTGCGGCACGGAGTTGATGACCGACCCGGCGGGCACGTTCCAGTCGGTGAACTCGTGCACCTCGTAGCGCAGTTCCGCCGTCTCCAGCGCCCTGATGGCCGCGTCCTTGGCCAGATTGGCGACCGGCGGCACACTCACCTGCACCCCGTCGGTCGGCTGCATCGGCGGCGGCGTGGGGGTGCCGAAGGCCATCGAGGGCCCGGGCGCGGGAGCGGACCCGGCGGGGGAGGGCGTGCCGGAGGACATCGGCGCCGAGGCGTTCGCGGGGCCCGCGGGCAGGCCGCCGGAGGGCGACGGACCCGAACCCGGCGCGAGCAGTGCCGCACCCGTGCCGATGGCGACCACCGCGGCCGCCGCCACCGCGCCGCTGAGCACGGTGCGACGGCGCACCGTGCGCCGGATGGCGAGGGCGTCGATGACGGGGGCCGGGGTGTTGTCGGCGAATGCGGTCATGGCGGCGAGGAGTTCCTTGTCGAAGTCGGGGTCGAAGTCGGGGGCGGAGCCGGGGCCAGGGGAGGGGTGGTCGGGATCGTGGGACGGGAAGCGGGTCATCACGCACCTCCGCGCGAGGTCGGCGGCGCGGACGGGACGTCCTGCCGGGGCAGTGCGGCCCGCAGTTTCGCGAGGCCGCGGGCGAGTTGGGAGCGCACGGCGCCGGGGGAGATGTCCAGCGTCTGCGCGATCTCCTGGTCCCCCAGGTCGTGGAGGTAGTACAGGACGACCACGGTGCGCATCCCCATCGGCAGCGTGTGCAGCGCCGTGACGAGCTCCGCGCGCAACTCCACCGACCGGTAGGCGTCGCGCGGGTCGGCGTGCTCGGCGCCGGGCGCCGCGCCGGGCCGCTCACCGGAGCGGCTCAGCCGCCGCCACCGGTCGTTGACCAGGTTCACCAGGATCCGGCGCACGTACGCCTCGGGCACCTCCGCGGCCGCCACCCGCCGCCAGTTGCGGCAGGACCGTTCCAGCGCCTCCTGGACGAGGTCCTCCGCGGTGTGCGCGTCCCCGGTGAGCACGTACGCCGTCCGGAACAGCGCGCCCGAACGCTGCTGTACGAACTCGACGAAGTCGATCCCGGGACTGGCCCTGCGCAGCCTCACCCGCCGCCCTCGCTCTCTTCACTCTTCTCACTCTTCCGCCGTCACCTTCGCCCCCATGACGGACCCCGGCACCGCCCTGCTGCACCGCCACCGCGAAAGTGACGCGGCTCACAACGCTTCGAGGCCGGACGGGCCGGACCACCGCGGCAGCCCGGGGAGCGCGCGCGGGCACACGCGCGGGCACAACGATGCGCAAACGATGCGAGTAGCCCAGGCGGTGGCCGCTCCGAGACGGTCGCCGTGTGCACGCACTGATCGACCGGCCGGCCACCCGGCCCCCGGCACCCCGGCCCCCGGCAGGCGAGACCCCTGGCACCGAACCTTCCGGCACCGACCCGGGCGACGGCGGGCAGGCCGGGCTGCGCACCCTGGCGGCACGCGTGGCCGGCGGCGACGAGCGGGCCTTCGAGGAGCTGTACGCCGCCACCGCCGGAACCGTCCTGGGCCTGGTGCTGCGGGTGCTGCGCGACCACGCCCAGGCCGAGGAGGTCACCCAGGAGGTGTTCCTCCAGGTGTGGCGGGAGGCGGCGCGCTACCGTCCCGAGCGCGGCGAGGTCCTGCCCTGGATGCTCACCCTCGCCCACCGGCGCGCCGTCGACCGGGTCCGCTCCGCGCAGGCCGCCGCCGACCGCGACCGCACCGCCGCCCTGCGCGCCTACACCCCGGTCTTCGACGAGGTCGCCGACCAGGTCGAACGCGACCTGGACCGCGGCCGGGAACGCGAACGGGTCCGCCGCGCCCTGGCCACCCTCAGCGACGTCCAGCGCGAATGCCTGCTGCTGGTCTACTACGGCGGTCGCACCCAAGCCCAGGCCGCCGAAGCCCTCGGGGCCCCCCTCGGCACCGTCAAGACCCGCATCCGCGACGCCCTGCTACGCCTGCGCACCCAACTCGCCGACCCCCCACCCCACCCGGCACAGCCCCGAGCCCGCACCTGCCTGCCGAATCTGTAGACCGACCTACATATTCTCCCCGGACCTGCGGTCGTGGTGCGCACAGGAAGTCGACGGGTCCGACTTCCTGTGCGCGCCGGCGGCATGGTTCTGCGCCTGGGCCTGCCCTGCCGGGGTTCTCGGCGCGCCGGGGACAAATCTGTAGACCGACCTACATATTCCCTCCAGCTCGGCAGCTGCGGTGTGGGGGGGGGAGCGTGAGGGGGGGTGTAG
>NZ_JBHWIJ010000076.1:29314-30894 GCF_042732255.1 Kitasatospora sp. NPDC059803
CACACAAAACCCCCCCCCCGCGCGGGGCGGGGGGGGGCGGCCGGCGGCGCGCGGGCCCCCGCCCCCGCCCCACACCGATGGCTTCCGCGGAGCGAGCCCTGCTGCGCCGCCCCGCATCCGCGACGCCCGCTGCCCCGGCCCGCCCCGCATAGGCTCACGCATGTGCCCGTCCCGGTCCCCGTCCCCGTGTCTGCCTCCGCCGGCCGGCCGCCGGCCCAGGCCAGCCTGACCACCGGTGCCCTCGCCCGCATGCTCGGCGTTTCCCCGACCACGGTCCGCTCCTGGGAACGCCGCTACGGCATCGGTCCCGCCCAGCGTGACCCCGGGCGCCACCGCCAGTGGAGCCCGCGGGACGTTGCCGTCCTGGCGGAGATGTGCCGCCTGACCGCCCGCGGCGTCACCCCGGCCGAGGCCGCCCGCCTCGCCCTCGCCGCCGAGGCCCCAGGGCCGCCCGGGCCGTCCGAGCCGCCGGGGCCGCCAGAGACGTCCGAGGTGTCCGGGCCGTCCGAGCCGCCGGGGCCGCTTGCCGGCGGGCGGGCCCCCGGCGGCGGGAACACCCTGCCCGTCGGCACCGTCCGCCCCGAATGCCGGGGGCTGGCCCGCGCGGCCGTTCGCCTCGACGCCCCCGAGCTCGCCCGGATCCTGCGACACAGCGTCGACACCCTCGGCCCGGTCGCCGCCTGGACCGAGGTGATGATGCCCGCCCTGCGCGCCGCCGGCCGCAAGTGGGTTGCCGAGGGCGAGCGCTACGTCGAGGTCGAGCACCTGCTGTCCTGGCACGTCGCCGCCGCTCTGCGCCGCGCCGCCGACCGGGCCGAGCCGCCGCAGGGTCCGGCCGTCCTGCTCGCGGGCATGCCCGCCGAACTGCATGCCCTGCCGCTGGAGGCGCTGGCCGCGGGACTGGCCGAACGGGGCCTGCCGTTTCGGATGTTCGGCCCGGCCCTGCCGGCCGAAGCCCTGTTGGAAGCGGTCCGCCGCACCGGCCCGCCCGCCGTCCTGCTCTGGTCCCAGGTCGCCCGCACCGCCGACCGGGCCCTGGCCCGCCGTGTCGCCGAGACCGCCTGGGGCCCCCACGGTGCCCGCACCCGCCCCGTCGTCCTGACCGCCGGCCCCGGCTGGACCGGCCCCCGCCGCCCCCCGGGCGCCCTGCGCCCCCGCGACCTGCCCACCGCTCTCGACCAGCTGGAGCACCTGCTGCGCTGAACCCTCGCCCTGCGGAACCGCGACACGTGCGCCGTACAGCCTTGCCCACGGGCTCGCGCCGTCGGCCTCGGAGTGAATATACCGACCGGTCTACAGATTCGATCGCGCTCGCGGTGCGCACAGGAAGTCGGCCTGCCCGACTTCCTGTGCGGGGTGGTTCGCCCTCGGCTTCGCCACGCGGCGGGGCCTCGAACGGGGCGCTGCAAACGGGAAAAATATATCGGTCGGTCTACATATTCGACTGCGCGCACAGTGGGCGGGCGGGGAGCCGGGAAGCAGGAGCGGCTCGGCGCGGGGGGGGCGGGGGTGGCGGGGCCGAGGACTAGTCGCGGGGGCTGGGGGGGGGGGTGTATTTTTAGATGTTTGTGGGGTTGTGT
>NZ_JBHWIJ010000077.1:0-3542 GCF_042732255.1 Kitasatospora sp. NPDC059803
GGCTCGTGGCCCCGGGCGGGGGCTCGGGCGCCGCGGTGCGGGGGCCCGCGGGCGCGCTGGCGGGGCCGCTGTTGGCCGTGGGCGGCGCGCCCCACCAGGGCCAGCAGGGTGTGCGCGCGCTCCTCGCGTTCGGCGGCCGAGACCTTGCGCAGCCGCATCGGCACGCCGACGTTCTCGGCGGCGGTGAGCATCGGGATCAGCCCGAAGGACTGGAAGACGAAGCCGATCCGCTCCCGCCGCAGGGCGAGCCGGCCGTCCTCGTTCAGCTCGGCGAGGTCGGTGCCGTCCAGGGCGATGCTGCCGGCGGTCGGGGCGTCCAGGCCGCCGACGAGGTTGAGCAGGGTGGTCTTGCCGGAGCCGGACCGGCCCTTGAGCGCGGCGAGTTCGCCGCGGCCGACGGTGAAGGAGACGCCGCGCAGCGCGTGCACGGTCCGCTCGCCGGTGCCGAAGCTGCGTCGGAGGTCGGTCACGGCCACCATCGGGGTGTTGGTGGTGGCGGTGGCCTGAGGCTGCGTCATTGAGGCTTCCCCCTGTGTGTGTCTACCCAGTGTCTACGGACGGGCGGCGCCACGGGTTCACGGTTTCGGGCGGCGATTTCCGGGGTGCGGGTCGGCGTTCCCAAAGGCGTGCTGTGGAGCCTTAGTTGTGAAATGTTCATGGCATTCTGGCGGGCGCCCGAAGTGGGGGAGCTGCCAATGCAAGGAATTTGCTCATTACTTACTTGTTAGCGCAAGTCCCTTCCGTTCCTGGATCGAATCTGACAGAGTCGTCCGCTATCCGGTGATCAAATGCCGGTGATCATTGCGTCGATGTGCCCTAAGTGTGTCTATTCGTAGCCGAGTTGTGACCAAATCGGATCGATGGACCGGGCTGGGACGCAACCTGGGGACGTAAAGACCGGGGAGGAACTTGATGCTCGGCTTCGTCGTGCGCCGACTGCGTGGGCGACTGCCGCTGGCTGCCGCCGTGCTGCTCGCAGTGCTGATCACCACGGCCGTGCTGACCGCGCTGGTGGCGTTCAACCGCAGTGTCGGCGAGGCCGGTCTGCGGCAGGCGCTCCAGGGGACAGGCCACGCCCGGACCACGGTCGTGGTGACCGCCGAACACGGGCTCGACCAGCGTGCGAAGGACGAGGCGGAGCTCGCCGCCTACCGCGGCAGGCTCTTCGGAGACCTGTCCGTGCGCACCGACAGCCTGCTGCGCAGCCGCTCCTACGGCTTGCCGGACGGCGCCGGCGCTACCGGCACTACCAGGACCAGCGGCACTACCGGCGCCAGCGGCACTACCGGGACCAGCGGCGCCCCCGGGTCCGCAGTCCCCGGAGCCGGAGCCCAGCCCGACCTGACGGTCCTCGCCGACCTCGACCGAGACCGGACCCACCTGCTCGCCGGCGCGTGGCCCGCCGCGGCCTCCGGCCCGGTCCAGACCGCCGCCCCGCAGGTCGCCGTCCCGCAGACCATGCTGGCCCGGCTCGGCCTCACCGACCAGGCCCTGCCCGCCGATGTGCAGCTGGCGGACCGCCTCGACGGCAAGCCGCTGACCGTCCGCGTCACCGGCGTCTACCGGGCCGTCGACCCGGCCGACGCGTACTGGCGCATCGACCCGGTCCGCGGTCACGAGGTGGAGGTCAGCGGCTTCACCACCTACGGCCCGATGCTGGTCGACCAGAGCGCCTTCACCACCGCCGGATTGGTGCAGAGCAGCCGCAGCTGGCTGCTCGACGCCGACTTCACGGGCATCGGCCAGTCCTCGGCGGAGGCCATGGGCGACCGCGCCCAGGGCCTTGCCGATGACCTGCAGTCCCGCGCCAGCATCGGTTCAAGGACCGAACTGCCCGACATCCTGCGTGAGTTGTCCTCCAGCATGATGGTCGCCCGGACCACCCTGCTGATCGGCGCCCTCCAGCTGGCCGTGCTCGCCGTCGCAGCGCTGCTGCTGGTCGTCAACCTGATCGCGACCCGGCAGACGGCCGAGAACGAGCTGCTCGCCGCCCGCGGCGCCTCCGGCGCCCGGCTCGGCTTCTTCACCGCGACGGAGTCGCTGCTGCTCGCCCTGCCCGCCGCGCTGCTGGCCCCCCTGCTGACTCCGTTCCTGGTCCGTGCCCTGGCCGGCTTCGGGAGCGACCACCAGGTGCCCCTGGACACCGGCATCAGCTGGTCGCTCTGGCCGATCGCTGTGCTCTGCGCCTTCGCCTGCGTCCTGCTGGCCAGCCTGCCAAGCCTGCTGCGCGGCGCCGGAGCCGCCCTGCGCAGTCGCTCCGGCCGCCGCCAGGCCCTGGTCTCCGGCGTCGCGCGCAACGGCGGCGACCTCGTCGTGCTCGCCCTGGCCGTGCTCGCCTACCAGCAGCTCAGCCAGTACGGTGGTGGGCTGTCGACCGACTCCTCCGGCCGGCTCGGCGTGGACCTGCTGCTGGTGGCCACCCCGACCCTGGCGCTCTGCGCCGGCACCCTGGTGGTGCTGCGCCTGCTGCCGCTCGCCGCCCGGCTCGGCGCCCGGGTGGCCGCCCGCGGCCGCGGCCTCGGCCCGGCCCTGGTGGGCTGGCAGCTGGCCCGTCGGCCCGCCCGCGCCACCGGCCCCGTGCTGCTGCTCGTGATGGCCGTGGCCACCGGGGGGGGGGGGGGGGGGGGCGCCCCCGCCGCGCGCCCCCGCGCCCCGCGGGGCCCGTGTGTGGGGGTCTGGGGGCGGGGCGCGCGGGGGGGGGGGGCCCCCCCCCCCCCCCGCCACCTGGACCGCCTCCCAGCGTGACCAGGCCGCCTTCAACACGGGCGGCGGCCTGCGGATCTCCGCCTCGCACAACGCCCTGATGGGCCAGGGCGGCCGCTACGGCGCGCTGCCCGGCGGTGACCGGATCGTCCCGGTGGTGCGCGAGGACCAGTCCCTGCCCAACGGCAAGGGCCAACTGCTCGCCGTGGACACCTCCGCCTTCGCCGAGCGCGTCCCGGTCCGCGCCGACCTGCTCGGCGGGCGCACCCGCGAGGACCTGTTCGGGTCGCTCGCCCAGCCCGCCCCCACCGGGCCGTCGGCCGGCCTGGAACTGCCCGGCCACCCGCTGCGGATCGACGCGGAGGTCACCGTCCAGCAGCCGGAGCAGCAGGCCGGGACGCCCGGCGGCAGTACCCGTCCGTCGCTTCACCCGGAGGCCAGGCTGCTGCTGCGCGACCGCTTCGGCATGATCCACAAGGTCTCGCTGGGCACGCTCCCGCTGACCGGCGACGCCAAGGTCTCGGCCTCGCTGACCACGCTGGTCGACGCCCCGCTCGGCTCGGCCGCCGCGCCGTTGACCGTGGTCGGCGTGATCGTCGCCTTCGGCGACCGGTCCAACGGCGAGCTGACCGTCCACCGGCTGTCCGTCTCCGACAGCGCCGACGGCCCCGCGACCGCCGTCCAGGTGCCGGCCGGCTTCGGCTGGACGGCGACGGCGCCCCCCGTCCGGGCCGTCGGCGACGTGGTGCCCGGGCCGGCCGCCGGCCCTGTCTCTGATACACAGCTGACGCGGCCGACGAGAGTCGGAGTGTAGCTCTCGGGGGTGGCCGGATCAGTAA
>NZ_JBHWIJ010000077.1:3552-6000 GCF_042732255.1 Kitasatospora sp. NPDC059803
GCGCCGGGGGCGGGGCGGCCGGCGCGGGCCCGCCCCCGGGCCCCCCCCGCCCGCCCCGCCCGCGACGTGGTGCCCGGGCCGGCCGCCGTCCTCGGATCCGAACCGACCGGCGCCGACCGCTTGTTCACCATCCGCTACCGCTTCGCCAACGGCCTCGGCGACATGGTCCGCGCCGTGCTCCAGCCGACCGGGACGAGCGTGCCGGACGCCGTGTCCGGCATCGCCACCCGCGACTACCTGAAGGTCGTCGGCGGCTCCGTCGGCGACACCATCAAGGTGCCGTTCTCCGGGATCGTCCTGCCGGTCAAGATCACCGCCGTGGTCGACGCCCTGCCGGCGGCCGGCCCCAACGCGCTCCTGGTCGACCTCTCCACCACGGCCCGGCTGCTGGCCGCACAGGGCGGCGAACTGCCCAACCGCGCCGAGTGGTGGCTGCCCGCGACCGGCCCCGGCGACCGGACCCCCGCGGAGGCCGCCGCCGCCCTGCGCGCCGCCCCCGGCACCCAGGACGTCCAGCTCTACGAGGAGGCCGCCGAGGCCCTCCTCAGCGACCCGGTCGGCGCCGCCCCGCAGAGCGCGCTCATGGTCATCGCGGTCGTCACCGGGGTGCTCGCCGCGATCGGCTTCGGCGCCGCCGTGGCCGCCTCCGCCCGCGAACGCTCCCGGGACTCCGCCCTGCTGCTCGCCCTGGGAGCCCGCCGCAAGCAGGTGACCCGCACCATGGCCGCCGAACAGGCCCTCCTGGTCGCCCTCGGCGGGGCCGTCGGGCTGGGCCTCGGCACGCTGCTCGTCCACCTGATCGTGCCGTTCGTCGTGCTGACGCCCGCCGCCCGCCGCCCGATGCCCGGGGCGCTGATCGAGCTGCCGTTCGGTCAGGCCCTGCTGCTCACGGCCGCGATCGCCGTCGTTCCCCTGCTCTCGGCCTTCCTGATCGGACGCCGCCGTCGAGACGTGGCCGCCCGGCTGCGCCACGTGGAGGAGATGTGACCACCAAGGCCGGCACCACCGTGCCCACCCCGTCGCCCGAGCCCGCGCCCGCCCACGGCCCCGCGCCCTGGGTCCGCACCCGGCTCCGCGCGACGCCGCTGGCCACCCTGCTCATGGCGGCGCTCGCCTTCGTCACCGTGTTCATGGCGGCGGCCTTCCCCCGCGTCGTCGACCGGAGCGCGGACAGCGCCCTGCGGGACTTCGTGCACCAGAAGGGCGTCAACGCGACCAGCCTGCAGGCCACTTCCGAGCCGAACCTGAGTGACCCGGCCTCGGCCCTCGACGACGTGCAGCAGAAGCTGACCGCGGAGATCGGCCGGGACCTGCCGCTCACCGAGACCAGCCAGCTCTACGGCAGCCGGGCCAAGTCCCCGCGCAAGATGTTCAACGAGGGCTACGCCCGTGTCTCCGACCATCCGCCGGTGCTCGGCCTGCTGTACCTGCACGGGCTCAAGGAGCTCGTGACCCTCACCGACGGCGTCTGGCCGGGCCCCGCGGCCGAGGGCGCACCCCTGCCGATGATCATCAGCCAGAAGGCCGCCGAGACCATCGGCGTCAAGCTCGGTGACGTCGTCGACAACGGCAGCGACCTGACCGGCCGGACCCGGTCCACCGTGGTCGGCTTCTACCGCGTCAACAACCCCACCGACCCGACCTGGGACGACGTGGGCTGTCCCGCCCGCGCCTGCCTGGAGGGCCAGGGCGCGGAGCTCCACTGGGTGACCACCGGTTTCGTCACCGACAGCGGCCTGCACCAGCTGATCCTCTGGGGCAACGGCGGCGTGAACTTCTGGCGGCTGCCCGTCGACTCCGCCGCCCTGCGCGCCGACCAGCTGGCCGAGACCCGCGCCACCGTCGGCTCCTTCCTGGTCGGGCGCGGCGCCACCACCCTCGCCGACGTGACCAAGCGCCCGGACCTGCACGTCACCTCGCTCCTGCCCGACATCTTCACCCGGGCCACCGCCCGCTACGACGCCGCGGCCCCGCTGGCCGCGATCGGACCGGCCGGAGTGGCCGGGGTGGCCGTCGTGGTGCTGTGCCTCGCGGCGGCCCTCACCGCCGACCGGCGCACCGCCGAACTCCGGCTGCTCCAGGCCCGCGGCGGCTCGCGCGGCGGCATCCTGCTGCGCCTGCTCGGCGAGGGGGCGGCGACCGTGCTGCCCTCCGCCCTGCTCGGAACGGCCTTCGCCCTGGTGCTGCTGCCCACCCCCCGGTGGGGCAACGCCCTGCTCACCGCCCTGGCGGTCGCCCTGATCGCCGTGCTGGCCTTCCCGGCGCGCGCCGCCGTACTGCTGTCCCCGCCGAAGGCCGTGGCCGGCTGGCGCCGACTCGTCGGCGAACTCGCCGTCCTGGCCGTCACCGCCGCGGCCGTGGGGGATGGGCGCCCCCCGCGGGGCGCCCCCCGGCCCAACCCGCAGCCCACGGGAGGGGGGCGCCGCGCGCGTGGGCCCCCCGCGCGCG
>NZ_JBHWIJ010000077.1:6010-30772 GCF_042732255.1 Kitasatospora sp. NPDC059803
CAGCCTGGACCCGCTGCTGGTGGCCGCCCCGCTGATGCTCGCCCTCACCGGCGGCCTGCTGCTGGCCCGGATCCAGCCGCTGGTGGTCGGCTGGCTGGCCGCCCTCGCCGGGCGCGGCCGCGGCCTGATCGGCTTCCTCGGCCTGGCCCGCGCCGCCCGCGACAGCTCGGGCCGCCGCCGGCCCTCCGCGCTGCCGCTGCTCGCCCTGGTGATCGCCGTCACCACGACCGGCTTCGGGGCCACCGTGCTCGACACCGTGGACAGCGTCCGGTTGCGCGCCGCCCGGATCACCACCGGCGGCGACGTCTCCGTCTCCCTCCCGGTCTACGCCACCCTGCCGGAGGCGTTCACCACGGCCGCCGCCGAACTGCCGGGCGTGCGGGCCGCGACCGGGGTCTGGGTCGAGCCCGGGGCCTCCTTCATCGGTACGGGCGGCGACCGCACCGCGGCCATCCTCGTGGTGGCCGAGCCGAAGGCCTACGCCGAGATCGCCCGGACCTTCGGGGTGGGCGAGTTCGACCCGGCGGCGCTCGCCGGGACCCCGGGCGGCCCGGACAGCCCGGTGCCGGCGCTGTTCAGCAGCGGCCTGTCCAAGCAGCTGACCGACGGTCCGGCCCGGCTGCGCACCCCCAACGGGGGCGAACTGCGCGCCACCGTCGCCGGGATCGTCACCGGCACCCCCGCCCTGCCCGACCCGGGCAAGCCGTTCATGGTCGTGCCCGTCGGGCCCGCCTCCGAGCGCCTTCCGGAGCTCAAGCGGACCAACAAGTGGCTCTCCGTCGGCGACGTCGACGCCGGCCAGGTCAGGAACCTGCTGCTGGACCAGGGCCTGACCACCGCCACGGGCCTCGCCAAGCTGATCCGGGACGAGGCCGTGGCCGCCGGCAAGGGCAGCTACGGGCTGCCCCCCGGGTACACGGTCCGCAGCAGCCACGAGGTGGCCGCCACGCTCGCCGCCGACCCGCTGCAGCGCTCCGCGGAACGCCTGTTCTGGTACTCGGGCGCCGCCGGCGCCGGGTTCGCCCTGCTCGCCGTCCTGCTGACCCTGGTGCGGGCCGCCCCCGAGCGCACGGCCCTGCTGGCCCGACTGCGCACCATGGGCCTGCGGCCCCGGCAGGGGCTGGCGCTGATCATCGCCGAGACGCTGCCGCAGACCCTGGTGGCGGCCGTCGGCGGCGGGCTGGTCGCGCTGGCGGCGGTCGGACTGCTCGGGCCGGCCTTCGACCTGTCGGCGCTGGTCGGCGCCAACGTCGGCGACGCGCTGGCCCCCGTCCTGCTGCCGGTGCTGCTGCCCACGGCGGGCCTGGCACTGGTGGTCTGCCTCGGGGTGGTCCTGGAGACGGCCGTCTCCGGCCGGCGCCAGATCGCCACCGAACTGCGGGCGGGGGACCAGCGGTGAGGGCGGGAGGAGCGGTACGGGCCGCGACATCGGCGCCGGCCGTCGGAACAGTGGGGACCGTCAAGGTCGTCGAGATATTCAGGACCGTCAGGACCTTCAGGACCGCCAGGACCTCTAGGACAGTCGAGACAGGAGACGAGCGGTGAAGACCACTCCCCAGGAGCAGCCGGTCGCCGAGGCCCCCAGCTTGCAGGAGCTCCGGCAGCGGGCCCTCGCCGCCGCCTCGCCCAAGGCGTACGGCGAGGGCGCGGCCATCGTCTGCGACCGGCTGGTGCGGATCTTCAGCGCCGAGGGCGTCGAGGTCCAGGCGTTGCAGGGCTTGGAGCTGACCATCCAGCAGGGCGACCTGGTCGCCCTGGTCGGTGCCTCCGGCAGCGGCAAGTCCACCCTGCTGACCATCCTGGCCGGGCTCGACGTGCCGACCGCCGGAAGCGCCACCGTCGCCGGCTGCGACCTGCTGGAGATGTCCGCCCGGGAGCGGCTGCGCTACCGGCGGGAGGTGGTCGGCTTCATCTGGCAGCAGACCGCCCGCAACCTGCTGCCCTTCCTCACCGCCGCCGAGAACATCGCCCTGCCGATGCAGCTGCGCGGGCGCCGGGCCGGGGCCGGGCGGGCCAAGCAGCAGGCCGACCGGGTGGCCGAGCTGATGGAGGCGCTGGAGATCGGCGACCTCGCCCACCGCCGCCCCAACGAGCTCTCCGGCGGCCAGCAGCAGCGGGTCGCGATCGCGGTGGCGATGGCCAACAACCCGCCGGTGCTGCTCGCCGACGAGCCCACCGGCGAACTGGACTCCGAGACCGCGGGGGTGATCTTCGAGTCCTTCCGCACCGTCAACCGCGAACTCGGCGCCACCGTCGTCATCGTCACCCACGACCCGATGGTCGCGGGCGAGGTGCGCCGCACGGTCGCCATCCGGGACGGCCGGACCAGCAGCGAGGTGCTGCGCCGCACCGTCACGGACGAGCACGGCGAGGAGTCGGTCAACGAGCGCGAGTACGTGATGCTGGACCGCACCGGGCGGGTGCAGCTGCCGGTCAAGTTCCTGGAGGCGCTCGGGATGGAGCACCGGGTGGCGGTCGACCTCGCGGCCGACCACATCGAGGTCCGTCCGGACGACATCGCCGGGCACTGACGTGGGGGAGGGGCGGCGGCCGGCGGGTCCGTCAGCTGTCGCCGCCCATCCGCTGGAAGAGCCCGCTGCCTTCGGCGTCAGAGCGCAGGTCGGGTGCGTCCTCACCGGCGCGCTCGCCCCGGGCGGTGGCGGTGCAGAGGGCGAAGACGAGCACTGCACTGGCCGCGACGGCGAGGATTCCGAGTGCGGTCAGGACGCGTAGCCAGGTCAAGGAAGTGCCTCCTGGGGACGGTGCGGAGGAACGCCGCCGGGGTTGTATCGGCAGTTCGGTCCGCACGGTCGAGTGTCCACAGGCGGTTCTTCCCGTCGTCCGCCGCGCGAGAGGTCGCCCGCGCGGGCGCTCGAAGCATCGGTAGGGCGCGTCACACTCCCTCGCGCGCCCCTGCAGGGGTGACGGCCCGTCCCTCCGAGGACGTGGCCAACGCCCGCAACGCGTCGAGGTCCGGCTTCCCCGCCCCGGTCAGGGGGATCCCCGGCAGCACCAGGACGGAGTCCGGCGCGCACCGCGGCCCGACCCGCTCCCGGGCCCAGCGGCGCAGTTCCTCCGCCGTCGCCGGCGATCCCGGCCCGGTGACCACGGCCGCGTGCACCCGTTCCAGCCGGTCCGGACCGGCCGTCGCGAACATCACCGCCTCCCGCACCTCCGGGTGCGCGCGCAGCGGCTCCTCGACGTCCCGGGGGAAGACGTTGTGCCCGTCCACGATCGCCATCGGGCGGCGCCCGGCCACCGTCAGATAACCGGCCGCGTCCAGGCTGCCCAGATCGCCGGTGTGCAGCCAGCCCTCCCGCAGCACCCGGGCGGTCAGCTCGGGGTCGCGCCAGTAGCCGACCATCGCCGTCGGGGTGCGGACGCAGATCTCCCCGGTCCGGCCCGCCGGCAGCACCGTCCCGTCCTCGTCCACGATCCGCACCTCGGTGTCCGGGAACGGGCGCCCGGCCGTCGCCAGCAGCCGCGGGTCCAGGTGCTCGTCCGGGCCCAGCCTGGTCACCGGCCCGCACTCCGTCAGGCTGTACGTCTGGTGCAGCACCCGGCCCAGCCGCCGCGTCGCCTCCGCCAACCGGCGCGGCGACGGCGGACAGCCGGTGTACGTGACGCGGCGCAGGCTGCCGGTGTCGGCCGCGCGCAGCAGCGGATGGTCCAGCACGCGGTAGAGCAGGTGCGGCGGCAGGTACACCCGGGAGACCCGGAACCGCTCGATCGCCGCCAGCACCGCCTCGGCGGCGAAGGCCTCCTGCAACACCACCGTGCCGCCCGCCGCCAGCGCCAGATCCGCGGTCGTACCGCCGCCGTGGCACAGCTCCGTACAGAGCAGGAACGTCGAACCGGACAGCAGCGCCGGCCGCGGCGGCCGGGCGAACCGGCGCAGCACCCCCTTCGGCCGGCCCGTCGTCCCGCCGGTGAACCGCACCGCCATCACGTCCTGCGGGCGGAACCGCGGGGCCAGCGGCTCCGGCGAGCAGGACGCGGCCGACGCCGGCAGGTCCACCCCGAGCGCCGACGGCCCCAGCGCGAACAGGCCCGCCGAGGGCAGCGCCCGCGCGATCCCCTCGGCGGCGGCCCGGCAGCGGGCCGGATCGAAGACCAGCGCCGACGTCCCGGCGAACCCGGCCAGCGCCACCGACTCCCCGACCGGGCCGTCCGGATGCGGCATCGCGACCCGGCAGCCCAGCAGGTTCGCGGCCAACCGCACCAGCACCGCCTCCGGCCGGTTCCCGGCCAGCACCGTCACCCCGTCCCCGCGCCCGAGCCCGGCACCCGCCAGCGCCCGCGCCGTCCGGTACACCCCGTCCAGACACTCCCGGGCGGTCAGCGCCTCCTCCCCCCAGCGGATCGCCACCCGCCCCGGATCCCGCTCCAGCCCCGCCAACACCAGCCCGGTGTACGTCGGCCCCGACTCCGCCATGCTGCGGCCTCCTGTCTGATGAGACGTCAGCTTAGGGCGGGTGCGGTGGCGCAGCGGTGCGGGGGATCCCGGGTGCAGGGGCCGCTGCCGGGGCGTCCTGCCGTGGCCGGACCGGAGTGCCGTACCCGGGGCCGGGAGTTGTTAGGGTTCCCCGTCGGACAGGGAGGGGGACACGTGGGCACCAGCACGGGCACCAGCACGGGCACCAGCACCAGCACCAGCACGGGCACGGGCACGGGCACGGCCGAGGCGCCGGGCGGGCAGGGGGCCGAGGAGCGCCCGCACGGCGTCCTCGACCTGCGGGGCGTCGCGGGGGCGGCGTTCACCGTGGGCTACCCGCCCGACGCCGTCGTGGTCGTGTCGGGCCTGCCGGGCGCGGGCAAGAGCACGCTGCTGCGGCGCTGGTCCGGGGCGGGGGCGGTGCCGACCGTCGACCCGCGCGCCGTCCACGAGGCCTGCGAGGCGGTCATGCCCGCGCGCCTGCCGTACGCGGTCTACCGGCCCTGGGCCCGGCTGGAGCACGTCCGGCTGCTGCGCTCCTCCGTGCGGCGCGGCGGGCCACTGCTGGTGCACGACTGCGGCAGCCGCGCCTGGATGCGCCGCTGGCTCGCCCGCGAGGCCGCCCGGCAGGGCCGGCAACTGCACCTGGTGCTGCTCGACGTCGGTGCCGCCACCGCGCTGGACGGCCAGCGTGCCCGGGGCCGCCACGCCTCCGCCCGGGTCTTCGCCCGCCACCGCCGGGGCCTGGACCAGCTGTTCGCCGCCTTCACCCGCCACACGCGCTCCGGCGCGCCGACCCCGGCCCCGGAAGCGGCGTCCGTCCTGCTCCTCGACACCGCCTCCCGCTCCCGTGCCACAGCCGTCCACTTCGGCCCGGCCCGGTGAGGCCCCCGGCGGGGGCGGTGGCCGGGGGCAGTGCCTGAGCGCCGGGAACGGTGAAGTCCCCTGGCCGAAACGGTGGTCAGAGGAGGCCGAGGTGGGGGTCCACGGCGGCGAGTCGGCAGGTGGCGTCCCAGAGGTGGGCGGCGACGGTGCGGTCGGTCAGGTGGGGCTGGGCGGGTTCGAGGCGGGGTGCGCCGCGCAGGCCGAAGACCCGGGGCCCCCAGAGCTGGCCCCCCTGCGCCTGCGGGTCGAGGACGGCCCGGACGATCGGCCACGCGCCGTGGTCCTTGCCCTGGAGGAGGAGCCCGGCCGGCAGGCCGCGCAGTCCTTCGCCGACGGTCCGCGTGTGGACCGGCGGGCGGGGCGGGGTGAGCGAGTCGAGTGCGCCGCCGGGGTGCGCCAGCAGGCTGAGCACGGTGCTGCCGGCGGCGCGGAGGCGTCGGTCGAGTTCGAGGCCGAAGGTCATCTGCGCCAGTTTCGAGCGGCCGTAGGCGCGTTTGGGCCGGTAGTCCACGGCCGACTGGAGGTCGTCGAGGTCCAGTCGCTCCGAGCGGGCCGCGAAGCTGCCGACCGTCACGATGCGGCCCGCCGGTGCGGCCGCGAGCAGGGGGGCCAGCCAGCGGGTGAGCGCGACGTGCCCGAGGTGGTTGGTCGCGAACATCAGCTCGTGCCCGGCGCCGGTCTCCCGGCGCGGCGGATCGTCCAGCGCGACCCCGGCGTTGTGGACGACCGCGTCGAGGTGGTCGAGGGCGAGCCCGTCCACGGCGGCCCGCAGGGAGGGCAGGTCGGCGAGGTCCAGCGGGAGGTGGCGCACCACGGCGCCGGGGACGCGGGAGCGGATCGACGCCATGGCGGCCCCGGCCCGACCGGCGTCCCGGCTGCCGAGCACGACCACGGCGCCCGCCCCGGCGAGCTGCTCGGCGACGAAGTAGCCGATTCCGGCGTTGCCCCCGGTGACCAGGACGCTCCTGCCGGCGGCGGACGGCGGCCGGTGAACGTCCCACGGCCGGTGAACGTCCCACGGCCGGTTACGGGTTGTGGACGACATGCTGATGGCCTCCTGGCGTATTCGGGGCTGCCGGGCCACCCGCGATTCGAGACCGCGGCCGCGCCGACAGCCCCACGATCACAGGCCTGACCGGCAGATCGCTGACAGATCGCCGTCACCGCCGTCGGGCCTCAAGATCGTCGAACCGCCGGGTTTCGGACCCGCGGCGGTCGGGGCCCTGCGAGACTAGGCGCAGCAGAGTTCGTCACGGAGAGAGGTCAGCATCCGCATGTCCAGCAGTGCCGCCGTCGACAACCCGTGGTTCCGCCGCTTCAGTCCGTCCGACTCCGCCCCCGCCCGGATCGTGATCTTCCCCCACGCGGGCGGCTCCGCCAGCTACTACATGGAGTACGCCAACGCGCTCGCGCCCTACGCCGACGTGCTCACCGTCCAGTACCCGGGCCGTCAGAACCGCTTCGCCGAACCGGCGATCGACTCGGTGCTGGAGCTCGCCGAGCAGCTCTACCGGGAGCTGCGCGACTGGACGGACCGGCCGCTGACCTTCTTCGGGCACAGCATGGGCGCGGCCGTCGCCTTCGAGACCGCCCGATGCTTCGCCCGCGACGGCCTCCCGGGGCCCGAGCGGCTGTTCGTCTCGGCGGGCCGCGCGCCCTCGCTGCCCCGGGAGACCGCCGTCTACCGGCTGCCGGACGACGGGCTGCTCGACACGATCGTGCGCCTCGGCGGGACGGACGAGCGGATCCTCACCATCCCGGCGCTGCGCGAGCTGATCCTGCCGGCGCTGCGGGCCGACTACACCGCCATCGAGACGTACCGCTGCGCGCCGGAGGCGACCGTGCCGCAGCCGATCACCGCGCTGGTGGGGGAGACCGACCAGAACGCCACCGTCGACCAGGCCGCCCAGTGGGACCGGCACACCACCGGCGGTTTCGACCTGCGGGTCTTCCCCGGCGGGCACTTCTACGTGGCGGACCAGACCGCGGCCGTGGTCGAGGTGCTCACCGCGCACCTGCGCGGCTGAGCCGGCCGCGCCGGGGCGTGGCCGGTGCCGGTGAGGCCCCGGTGACGTGCCCCGGCGGCTCGGCTACTGTGCCTGCGTGACGGGCCGTCAGCCGATCCGCCGGCGGCACCGTCAGCCGAGACCACCCACCCTGGAGGCCGCCATGCGCCGGATCGCCGTCGTCGGAGCGGGCCAGGCCGGCCTGCAGCTCGCGCTGGGGCTGGTGGCGGCCGGCTACCAGGTGACGCTGGTCGCCGAGCGCACCCCCGAGCAGGTGTGCGGCGGGCGGGTGCTGTCCACCCAGGCGATGTTCGGACCGGCACTGCGGACCGAGGCGGCGGCCGGGCTGGACCTGTGGGCGGGCGAGGCGCCGGCGGTCCGCGCCGTCCGGTCGGTGCTCGCCGTGCCGCCCGGGGTGCGGGCGCTGGAGTTCACCATGACGCTCGACGAGCCCGCCCAGTCGGTGGACCAGCGGCTGAAACTGGCGCGCTGGCTGGAACTGCTGGAGGAGCGCGGCGGCCGGGTCGAGTACCGCTCGCTGGACCGGGACGGCCTGCGCGAGCTCGCCCGCCGGCACGAGCTGACGGTGGTCGCGGCCGGGCGCGGCGAACTGGCCGGGATCTTCGAACGCGACGCCGCCCGCTCGCCGTTCGACCGGCCGCAGCGGGCGCTGTCCTGCCTGTACGTCCACGGGGTGGGCTCGCCGGATCCGGCCACCGAGCCGCGGGCGCGGATGCACGCGCTGCCCGGCCTGGGCGAGCTGTACCTGCAACCGGCCCTGACCCTCTCCGGCCCGTGCGCGATCCTGCTGTGGGAGGCGCTGCCCGGCGGGCCGCTGGACGCGTTCCGCGACGCCCCGGCGCCCGACGCCCAACTCGCCCGGATGCGCGCCCTGTTGCGCGAGCACCTGCCGTGGGAGGCGGAGCTGTGGGCGGACGCCGAGCCGACGGATGCCGGGGCCGGACTGTCCGGCGCCGTCACCCCGGTGGTGCGGCGGCCGGTGGCGGAGCTGGGCACCGGCGTCGACGCCGTCCACGTGCTCGGCCTCGGCGACGCGGTGGTGGTGAACGACCCGATCGCCGGCCAGGGCGCCAACAGCGCCGCGCGGGCGGCACAGGCGTACCTGCGGGCGATCGTCGAGCACGGCGAGGCCCCCTACACCGCGGACTGGATGTGCCGCACCGCAGAGCGCTTCTGGCGGCAACACGCCCGGCACGCGGTCGAGTTCACCGCCGCGATGCTCACCGTGCCGGACCACGTGCAGGGCGTGTTCGCGGCTGCCGCCGAGCACGAGACGGTCGCCCGCCGGCTCGCCAACACATACGCGGAGCCGAGCGACCACGCCGCCTGGCTGGCCACCCCCGAGCTGACCGCCGCCTACCTCGCCTCGGTCCGCGATTAGGGTCCGGCCCGGGTTGCCTCCGGGTGCCCCGCGGGACGAGGCTGGAGGGGGAAACGTCGACGGGGGCGGGAGGCGTCGTTCGTGGACGGTCGCGGACCCGCGGGGCGTGCCGGCAGCGGCCACCGGACCGTGCCGCACACGGCGGACCTGCGGGTGGAGGCCTGGGCGCCGACGGCCGAGGGCTGCATCGGCGAGCTGGTGCACGCCGTCGTGGGCGGCTTCGCGGACCTCTCCGGCGCGCGGATCGTCGGCGAGCGCGGCTGCACCGTCCTCGCGGTGAGCGACGCGGACCTGCTCGCGGGCGTCCTGGAGGAGGTCGTCTACCGGATGGACGCCGACGGCGAACTCCCCGCCGGGCTGGCGCTCGGCCCGATCCGCGGTCTGGACGGCGCCCGGACGGTCGAGGTCCGCTTCCGGATGGCGGACGCCGCCACCGCGGCCCTGGTCGGCGCCGTGCCGAAGGCCGTCTCGCTGCACGATCTGGACCTGCGCGCCGGCCCGGAGGGCTGGACCTGCCGGGTGACGGTGGACGTCTGAGCGGGCCGGGGGCGACACCGGGCGGAACGGGCACGGAACGGGGTGAGCGAAGTGGAGATCGCACTGGTCGAGGCGGGCCGCTGCCGCTGGCGGATCGAACCACGCCCGCCGATGCGCGTGCCGGGCGTGGTCTTCGCCAGCCGCGCGCTGCTGCCGCAGGCCGCCGGGGACAAGGCGCTGGAGCAGGTGGCCAACGTGGCGGCCCTGCCCGGCATCGTCCGCGCCTCCTTCGCGATGCCCGACGTGCACTGGGGCTACGGCTTCCCGATCGGCGGGGTGGCCGCGACCGACGTCGACCAGGGCGGGGTGATCTCGCCCGGCGGGGTCGGCTTCGACATCTCCTGCGGGGTCCGGCTGCTGGGCGCGGGCGTCGACCGCGACGAACTCGACCCCGAGCGGATCACCCGCCTGATGGACCTGCTCGACCGCACCGTGCCGCGCGGCCTCGGCCGGGGCGGCCTGTGGCGGCTGTCCGGACCGGAGGAACTGGACGACCTGCTGCTCGGCGGCGCCCGCTACGCCGTCGAGCACGGCCACGGGGTGCCGCGCGACCTGGAGCGCTGCGAGGACGGCGGCGTCCTGGCCGGCGCGGCCCCGGGCGAGGTCAGCACCCGGGCCGTCGAGCGCGGCCTGCAGCAGGTCGGCAGCCTCGGCTCGGCCAACCACTTCCTGGAGGTCCAGGCCGTCGACCGGGTGGACGACCCGGAGACGGCGGCGGCGTTCGGACTGCGGCCCGGCCAGGTGTGCGTCATGATCCACTGCGGCTCGCGCGGCCTCGGCCACCAGATCTGCACCGACCACGTCCACGCCATGGACCGCGACCTGCAGCGCCACCGGATCGAGCTCCCCGACCGCCAGCTCGCCTGCACCCCGGTCGACTCGCCGCGCGGTCGCGCCTACCTGGGCGCCATGGTCGCCGCGGCGAACTACGGGCGGGCCAACCGGCAGCTGCTCTCCGAGGCGGCCCGCCGCGCCTTCGCCACCGCCCTCGGGGTCGGCCTGGAGCTGGTGTACGACGTGTCGCACAACCTCGCCAAGCTGGAGACCCACGACGTGGACGGCGTCCCGCGGCGGCTGTGCGTCCACCGCAAGGGCGCCACCAGGGCGCTACCGCCCGGCGACCCCGGCCTGCCCGCCGACCTCCTGCGGGCCGGACAGCCGGTGCTGGTGCCGGGGACGATGGGCACCGCCTCGTACGTCATGGTCGGGCTGCCCGGCAACGAGGCCTTCGGCTCCGCCTGCCACGGGGCCGGGCGGGTGTGGAGCCGCCACCAGGCGCTGCGGACGGTGCGCGGCGAGCAGTTGCGCGGCGAACTGGAGGCGCGCGGCATCGCGGTGCGGCCGGCCTCCTGGCGGGCGCTGGCGGAGGAGACTCCCCAGGCGTACAAGGACGTCGACGCGGTGGCCGCGGCCACCGAGGCCGCCGGGCTGGCCCGGCCGGTCGCCCGCCTGGTGCCGCTGGGCGTGGTCAAGGGCTGACCCGGGCACACCGGACCCGGGCCCACCGGACGTGGGCGATGCCGACGGACGGGGCCGGGACCGGAACCGGGACGGCGACCGGCCGTTGATCGAACTGCGGTCGCTCACCGAGCGCTACAGCCAGTCGGTGCCCCCGGCTGGGCTGACGGCCGTCGACCGGCACCCGGACGGGCTGCTCGCCCGTTTCCGACCGACCGGCCGGTTGGTGATCCGGCTTTCGGGCAGCATGATTGACGAGGTGTCAGGCATGGGCGAAAGGGCAGGATCCACTGTACGAACGGGCCGCTCCGCTTGCCCGTTCGGGCGAAGGCCCGGTCCTGGAGGGCCCTATGGCGTCCGCCGGGCTTCCGGGCGGGTGTCACTCACGTCACTCTCTGTCCCATCAAGGCCGGGTTGGTGTTAGAAACGACTACTGAACCCGCCAGTAAGGTCGCACTCCATTGACAGGTGCATGGTGTGAACGAGAAGTGAGGGAGAGGTGCGGCTTCAGCGCTTGATATCGCTCAACTGCCCACTGACGTTCAGCAGTTCGTGGCACTGGGTGGCCTGCTTCCCCGAAGCGGGTGTACCCGGCTGCTGGCAGACCACGCTCGCCGTCACCGTCTGGTCCTCGGGGACCTCGATGGGAGTCACCCAGTGGTAGTCCTGGTTACGGAAGGTCTCCAAGGCGATGGTCGTGATCGTCTGCTCGCCGAACTTGATGGTCAACAGCCCCTGGTCGCCCTGGAAGTTGGCGGCGACGATGTCGGTGATGCGGAAGACCTTGCCGTGGTCCACCCGGTAGGCGCCCACCGCGGAGCCGCCGGTGTTGGTGGCCACGTCGACCGTCGTGGAGAACTGCTGCTCCGTCCCCGGGACCGAGCGGCCGGAGCCGCCGCCCGAACCACCGCCGGAGCCGCCGCCCGCAGCGCCGCCCTGCTGCCCCTGACCGCTCGGAGTCGCCCCGGGGGCAGGGACCGGCGGAGCCACGACGGGTGCCGGGGTGAACGAGGCGGCCTTCTGCTCGACGGCCTTGTCGGCGGCCTGCTTCGCGGAACTGCGCACCGCCGGCCGGACCAGCGTGAGCCAGGCCAGCACCAGCGCGATCAGCGCCGCGATGAGCGCGAGCAGCCACTTGGGCAGCAGCGCGTGCTGGACGAACTCGCCCTCCAGTACGTGCTGCCGCTCGGCCGGCTGCGGGCCGTCCGACTTGGCGGCCTCGCCCTCCTGGCCGACGGTGACCTCGAAGGGCCAGGTGGCCGGCTTGCCGAACCAGATCAACTTACGCGCGCGCACCCGCAGCCGGGTCTCGGCGGACTCGCCCGGTGCGAGTCGCAGCCGCTCCGGGGCGAACCCGAAGCGCACGTCCTCGCCGGGCTGCGCCGGGGCGAACGTCACGACGGCCGCCGTGTTCCCGAGGTTGCGCACCGACGTCCGGTAGCGGGCGCGGAGCCAGCCCCGGCGGCGCCGGGGAGCGAGCGCGGCGCGCAGCTCCCGGAACGGCGTCACGGTGACAGTCGTCTCCGGCACGGTCACCAGTTCGGGGCGCTCGGCGGGCAACACCCGGATGCCGAGCGGGAACTCACCCGCCCGCACCTCGTGCGAGCGGGCCGGGGCGAGCCGAATCGTCACCGTCTCGGACGTCCCCGGGAAGAGCGAGAGACGGGCCGGCTCGACCGTCGTCCACGAAGCGCAGGCCCCGACCACCTCCAGCGAGTACGCCTCAACGATATCGGTGTCGTTGCGTACCGTCAGGGTCGTCGTGGCCACGTCTCCGGGCGACACCGTCAGCGCGGGAAGGCCGAGTTCGGCGGATGCGGTCATGCCGTGACGGTAGGACCGGAGGACACCCCCAGGAGAGAGCCCCGCGGGCAAGCCGCGGGCACACCCCTTGCCCGCGGGAACAACCGGGCCCTGCCCGGGGCCGATGCCCCGCCCCCAGCCAACGCTCCCCACCCCGCCCCCCCGGCAACACCCGCGGCCGGCCCCATGACATGGCGCCCGGCCGTCCTCACCATGCGTCCGGTGACGCAGACGAAGCAGAACGGAACAGTTGGATGACGATGATCGAGACCACCACCCATGAGGCCGTCGGGGCGACCAGGTCCGTCCAGGCCCGACCGCGTGGATCGGCCGAACCCGCCACGGTGCGCGTGAACGTGAAGCCCGGCCGGGTCCAGGTGGCGGTGTACGCGGAGGACATCATCCTGCACACGGGCGTCGTCCAGCAGCTGAGGCAGCGGCCGGAGGTGGAACTGCTCGCCGAAGGCGACGTCGCGCGCGCCCAGGTCTCCCTGATGGTGGTCGACGGGCTGAACGACGCCGTGACCGACCGGCTGCGCCGGCTGCGCCTCAACACGCAGAGCCGGACCGGGCTGGTCGTGGGCCACTTCGAGGCCGGCGGCCTGCAGACCATCATCGAGTGCGGCGTCGGCGCCGTGCTGCGCCGATCGGACGCCGACCAGGACCGGCTCGTCCACCTCATCACCGCCCTGGCCAACGGCGAGGGCGTCATGCCCGGGGACCTCCTCGGCAAGCTGCTCGACCGGGTCGGCAGCCTCCAGCGCACCATGCTCGACCCGCGCGGCCTGACCCTGTCGACCCTGACCGCGCGCGAGGCGGAGATGCTCCGGCTGGTCGCCGACGGCCTCGACACCAGTGAGATAGCGGCCGAGACCTCGTACTCCGAACGCACGGTCAAGAACGTGCTGCACGAGATCACCACCCGGCTGGGACTGCGCAACCGCGCCCACGCCGTCGGGTACGCGATGCGCCACGGCCTCATCTGAGGACGCCGCCGGAGCGTCGGCGCCGGATTGCCCTCAGGGGCACCGGTCGCTACCCCCGGCTCGGGTGCCAGGGGCCTGTCGCCCGCGCGCCCGGGCCGGGGAGACTGCCGGACGTACCGCCTTCTCGGTCTGTGAGGTTGAGCGTGATCGGCGCCACCGGCACTCCCCGCCCCCTGCGGCGCTCGGCGCGAGCCGCCGTCGCGATGTTGCTGTCCCTGGCCGTGGCCGTGGTGACGCTGGGCACCGCCAACTCCGACGGCGACGGAAGAGGCGCCGCCCCGGTGGCCGCCGGGGCCGCGGAGGAGAGCGGACGGATCGTCTACGCCGGCACCGGCCACCGCAGCCTGGCGCGGCTGACCGGGCCGACGTCGAGCGCGTCGCTGTTCGGGCCCGGCCCCGTCCACTTCGACACCGAACCCTCCGCGCGCGGGGACCAGTTGGTGTTCACCAGCCTGCGGGACGGCCCGCTGCCCCAGGTCTACCTGCGCGAGGCGTCGGGCGCGGTACGCCGGCTCACCACCGGCATGGACACCGCGGAGCCGACGCTCACCCCGGACGGCAGGACCGTCGTGTTCGACGCGGTGGAGCCCGGCGGACGCAACGGGCAGACCCAGCGGGACCTCTGGGTGGTCAACACCGACGGCACCGGCCTGCGCAGGCTGGCCGACACCGCGGACTCCGAGGCGCACCCGACGGTCTCGCCCGACGGCAAGTGGGTCGCGTACACCTGCGACGTGGACCCGGCGCACACCCAGGTCTACGTCATGCCGCTGGCCGGCGGCGCGGCGCGGCGGATCACCGCGGTGACCGCCGGCAACGCCGTCGAACCGGCGTGGAACCCGGTGGACGCCCCCGACCTGCGCGACCAGATCGTCTACACCTGGGACCAGGCCGGCCAGACCGGGCCGCAGCTGCGGGTCATCTCGCCCGAGGGCACCAACGACCGGGCGTTCTTCCCCGGCATCGGCGGCGACTGGCGGACCAGGTCCGCCGGCTGGCTGCCCGACGGCAGCGGCGTGCTCTTCCTCAGCCCCAACCGGCTCAACGCCGACCCGACGCCGTACGAGAACGTGTACCGCGCCCGGACCTGCTTCTGCGGCGGGGCCGAACTGGTGGCGAGCGAGGACCGCGCCGTCCGCACACCGGTCTGGCTCGGCCCCCAGCAGGGCGGCGGGCCCGTCGTGGACCGCAACAGCGCCGACACCCCCAACGTGGCCGACCTGTCGGACATCCGCCCCGACGGAGCGGACCCGCGCGACCTGGGCGTCAGCGTGCTCCGGGAGGATCCGGCCGCCGACACCAACACCGACCCCGCGGCCGACCCCCTGTTCAACCCCCGCCCCGGCTACGACCCGTGGTTCGAACGGCAGGCCTACACGCCGGACGGCCGGCGGATCGTGCTGACCCGCTTCGAGGACTCGCCCGCCGGCCGGATCGAACGGATCTGGCAGACCGGTGCCGACGGCTCCGACCCGAAGCCGATGAACCTCGCCGGGCGCGGGCCGAAGGACTGGGACACCGACCCGGAGCTCTCGCCCGACGGCCGCCTGATGGCCTTCACCAGGACCTCGCCCGGCGGCGTCGGGACGGCCTCCGGCCCCGGGCGGGTGCTGATCGCGGACGTGTCGACCGGCGCGATCGTCGGCACCGTCGAACCGACCGACAACCAGCCGGCCGCCTCCCTGGCCCAACCCTCCTGGTCCCCGGACGGCAAACTGATCGCCTACACCAGGACCGAGGTCATCAACGGCAACGGCGGCAACAAGCACGTGTGGACCGTGCCCGCCAACGCCCTCGACCGGCCCACCGACCTCAGCCGCAGGGCCTGCCCGGGCGCCTGCGACGTCATCGACGACAGCCCCGCGTTCTCGCCCGACGGCCGGCGCGTCGCCTTCAACCGCAAGACCGGCGACGGCGGGCTCAACCAGCAGAACGGAGTCCTCGTCAGCTCGGCGACCGGCGACGGCTGCACGGTGATCCTGCCCGCCGGACTGAGCCAGGACCGGAACGCCTGCCGCCGCCCGCTGCCGGACACCTCCGCCACCGGCCCGTTCCAGCCCCGCGACGTCGCCTGGACGGCGGACGGCGGACAGCTGGTGCTGACCTCCCGCCGGGCCCTGCCGGCGAACTCGCCGGAGGCGCTGCAGAACTACGACTTCGCGACCGGTCGGCTCACCTCCGTCAACTCCAGGCTGCCGGGGCGGCAGAAGGAGCCGAGCGTCCAGCAGTCCGTCGACCTGTCGCTGAGCGCGCCGGCCGCCACCATCCCGATGCAGATCGGGGACTCCACCACCGTGGCCATCACCGTCACCAACCACGGCCCGGCGCCCTCGCCCGGCACCGCGCTCACCGCGTCCGTGCCGACGGGCGCCCGGCTCACCGGGCTCAAGGCCACGGCCGGCACCTGCGCCGCCGACGCCCTCCGGTGCGAACTCGGCACCCTGGCCCCGGGCGCGGTCGTCCAGGTGACCGCCACCGTCGTCGGCACCGTGGCCGGCGACCAGCGGTTCGGCTGGTGGGTCACCGGGGCGGTGGTCGACCCGAAGCCCGAGGACAACATCGCGCAGACGGTGGTACCCGTCCAGGCCGCGTCGCCGTCCCCGAGCCCGTCTCCGACCCCGACCCAGACCCCGACTGCCTCGCCGACCCCGACCCAGACCTCGACCCCGACCCCGACACCGCCCGTCTCCTCACCGCCGGCCCCGCCACCGCCGCCCGCCCCGGCCCCCGCGCCGCAGCCGGCGCCGCCCGCGCCGAAGGCCGGACCGGCCGTGACGGTCGGCGCCCAGCCGAACCCCGGATACGTCGGCGGCAAGGTCACCGTCACCTACACCGTGCGCAACGACGGCCAGGCCCTCGCCACCGGACTGCGCGTCTCGCTCGGCCTGCCCGCCGGCGTCCCCACCGGGCCGATGCCCCCCGGCTGCACCGGCGGCGTCTGCGACGTGGCCGACCTGCCCCCGGGCGGCAGCGCCGTCGTCCAGGTGGTGCTCGCACCCGAGGCGACCCTGGACACCACCATCACCTCCGTCCTGACCACCACCGGCACGGACGCCACCCCGGGCGACCACGTCGCGCGGACCCCGCTGCGCATCCTCCAGCCCCGCATCGTCGCGGTGCCGCCGATCGGCAAGCCCGGCTTCGTGACCTCCGTCCGCGGCCTGGACTTCCCGCCCGGCACCCCGGTGACCCTCACCTGGACGCCCGGCATCACCGCCGCCGCGGCACCCACCATCCCCAAGACCGACGGCACCTTCGCGGGCCAGTTGCTCATCCTCGCCAAGGACGAGACCGGCCCCCGGACCATCACCGCGAGCGGCCCCGGCTTCTCCCCGGTGACCACCCCCTTCCTCGTGGTGGTCGGCAGCGTCGGCCCGCCGGGGGAGGTGCAGCGGCGGTGATCCACGAAGTCGACGAGGCGCTGCGCCTCCTGCTCGTCGAGAGCGGCCTCCAGGAACGCGGGATCGAGCTGGTCTTCGACTCGCCCACCCGGGACTGGGCCGCCCGGCGCAACGCCCCCACCGTCAGCGTCTTCCTCTACGGCATCCGCGAGGACGTGTCCCGCCGCCAGGCCGGCTCCGCCGAGCAGCACGACGCCGACGGCGTGGTCGTGGCCTGGCGCAGCGCGCCCCGCTGGTTCGAACTGGCCTACCTGGTGACGGCGTGGACCAACCGGGCCCAGGACGAGCACCGGCTGCTGTCGGAGGTGCTCCGCTGCCTGACGGCCACCGACGCGCTGCCCGCCCGCCTGCTCACCGGCACGCTCGCCGAACTCGGGCTCACCGTCGGGCTGGAGACCGCCGGGCGCGGCGAGGGCATGCCGTCGGTGTCCGACGTGTGGTCGGCCCTCGGCGGCGAGCTGAAACCCTCGATCGACCTCAGGGTGCTCGCCCCGCTGTCCGGCCAGCGTGCCCCGGCGGGGCCCCCGGTCACCGACGGGCTCGTGCTGCGCGCCGTCGACAGGAGCGGCAAGGACGGCGAGGGCGGCGAGAGCGACGAGGACGCCCCGGAGGCCACAGCCGACTCGGTCGACCCGGCCGACCCGGGCCGCCGGCTGCGCTACGAGGGCGGCACGGACCCCGGCGCGGACGGCTTCGCCGCGCCCCGGGAACGCCGGCTGCCGCCCGGCCGCAGACGGCGCGGCGGTGCGCCGCGATGACCCTCGACCTGGAACCGGCGGCCACCAGCGGGCCCGCCGCCGACCTGGACGACCTGTGGGAGCGGCTGAGCCGCCTCGAACAGCGGATCCGGGCCGCCGTCCGCGAGCGCAGGGCCGACGACCCGGACCCGGACGACCCGTACCGGGGCCAGTACCTCACCCCGGAGGCGGCGGAACGGATCCTCGCGGCGCCCGCCGCGACGGGCCGGGCCGGCACCGACCTCGGAGAACCGCCGCCGCCACCGCCCGGATCGAGGACCGAACGGCTCGTCGACGGCTTCGGACTGCTCCCGCTGGACCTCGAACTCCTGTTGGTGGCACTCGCCCCCGACCTCGACACCCGCTTCGAACGGCTCTACGGGTACCTCAACGACGACCTGACCCTGCGCCGGCCGACCATCGGGCTCGCGCTCGAACTGTGCGGGCGGTCCGGGGCGGGCGCCAGCCGGTTCCGCTTCACCGCCCAGGCCCCGCTGATCGCCGGCGGCCTGCTGGAGATCACCGAACCGGAGCGCCCGCTGCTCTCCCGGGGCCTGCGCCTGCCCGACCGGGTGACGGCCCATCTGCTCGGCTCGGACGAACCCGACGGCGCGCTGCGCGGGCTGGTCCACGTCGGCCGCGCCGGCGCCGGCACCCCGCCGCAGGCCGCGCGCCGGCTGCGCGCCACCGTGGCCAACGGCGGCGGACTGGTGCACCTGCTGGACCGGGGCGGCAACGCCGGGCGGCTCGCGGTCGACGCCCTCGCGGGCCTCGGCCGCCGGGCCCTGGTCGTCGACGTCACGGCGCTCGCCGCCCGCCCCCCGGAGGCCGTGGTCCGGGCGCTCGCCCGGGAGGCGCGGCTGAGCGGCAGCGGTGTGGTGCTGGGCCCGCTGGAGCGGCTCGAACCCGAACGCCCGGAGCGGGCCGGGCTGTTGCGCGAGCTCTGCGCGGAACTCGCCGAGGTGCCACTGCTCGTGCACGGGTCGCGCCCGTGGGACCCGACGTGGGCGCAGGAGAGCCCGGTGGTGCTCGTGGCCCCGCCGCTGGACCCGGCGCAGCGCGCCGAACGCTGGGCGCACGCGCTGGGCGGGGCTTCGGGTGTGCCTGCGGGTGAGCCTTCGGGTGAACCGGAAGGGCTGTACGAGGGTGTGCTCGGCCCCGAGCTGGCCGAGGCCGTCGCCCCGTACCAGCTGGACGAGGACCAGGTGGCCCGGGCCGCCGGGGTCGCCACCAGGACGGCCGCCGCCGAACACCGCCCGGTGACCGCCGACGACCTGCGGGCCGCCGTGCGGGCGCAGAACGGGGCGGGGCTCGCCCGCCTCGCCCGCCGGATCGAGCCCGCCGTCGGGTGGGACGACCTGGTGCTGCCCGAGCCCACCGCGCGCCAGCTGCACGAACTCGCGCTGCGCGCCAGGCACCGCGACCAGGTGCTCGGCCAGTGGCGGATGCGGCCGGGCGGAGGGCGCGGGCGCGGGGTGATCGCACTGTTCGCGGGGGAGTCCGGCACCGGCAAGACCATGTCGGCCGAGGTGGTCGCCGCCGAACTCGGCATGGAGCTGTACGTCGTGGACCTGTCCACCGTCGTGGACAAGTACATCGGCGAGACGGAGAAGAACCTGGAGCGGATCTTCACCGAGGCCTCGCACGTGAACGCCGTCCTGCTGTTCGACGAGGCCGACGCGATCTTCGGCAAGCGGTCGCAGGTCAAGGACGCCCACGACCGCCACGCCAACGTGGAGTCGGCGTACCTGTTGCAGCGGATGGAGTCCTTCGACGGGATCGCCGTGCTGACGACCAACCTGCGCGCCAACCTCGACGAGGCGTTCACCCGGCGGCTGGACGTCATCGCGGAGTTCCCGGTGCCGGACGAGGAACAGCGGCACGCCCTGTGGGAGCGCTGCCTGGGCCCGCGGATCCCCCGCGGCGACGACCTCGACCTGGCGTTCTGCGCACGGCACTTCGAGCTCGCCGGCGGCTCCATCCGGGCCTGCGCGGTGACCGCGGCCTACCTGGCCGCCGAGACGGGCCGCCCGCTGGGCATGGCGGAGCTGGTGTTCGCGGTCGAGCGGGAGTACCGCAAGCTCGGCCGGCTGGTCCTGGAGAGCGAGTTCGGGCCGTGGTCGCGTGCCTCCGGGGGCACCGGGCGGGCCTGAGCGCGCGGGCGGGAGGCCACCGGCCGACTGACGACCGGTGAGGCCCTGCCGGGGTGCCCGCCGGGGCAGCGGCTCTGCCCCTGGTCCGGGACCTGCGGACATGTCGCGGGCGGCGGCCCGGCAGCAGACTCGGTGGCGAATGATCGGCCACCCCGAAGGAGCGAGCATGCCGTCGTACCTCACCCCGGGCGTGTACGTGGAGGAGGTCCAGTCCGGTGCCCGGCCGATCGAGGGTGTCGGCACTGCCGTCGCCGCCCTCGTCGGCTTCGCCCAGACCGGCCCCTTCCACGAGCCCACCCTGGTGACCAACTGGGACCAGTACGTCCAGCAGTTCGGCGGCTTCTCCGAAGGCACCTACCTGCCCCACGCCGTCTACGGCTTCTTCGCCAACGGCGGCGGCGCCGTCTACGTCGTGCGGATCGGCGAGCCCGGCGGCGAGACGGCCGGCGGCTGGCCGCCGGCCGCCCGATCGGCGCCCGCGCCCACCGCCCACGCCGGCTTCCTGTTCACGGCCCTGCCCGGTGCGGGCGCCGACCTGACCGTCGAGATCGCCGACGTCGAGGGCGAGAACGTCCCCGACGACCGGTTCCGGCTGGTGGTCCGCAAGGGCACCGAGGTCGCCGAGACGTACGACGTCTCGACCCGCAAGAACACCAAGGGCTACGTCGTCACCCAGCTGCGCGAGTCCAAGCTCGTCGCGGTCAGCGAGCAGCCGGGCACCGCGCCGAGCCGCCCGGAGCGCCAGACGCTCGCCCTCGCCGCCGCCCCCGCGCCCGGGCCGGTCGCCCCCGCCGCCACGACCCGGCTCAGCCCCGCCGAGTACATCGGCGACGCCTCGGCCCGCACCGGGTTCTCCGGCCTGGAGGCGATCGACGAGATCACCATGGTCGCGGTGCCCGACCTGATGAGCGCCTACCAGCGCGGCGACATCGACGCCGAGGGCGTGCGGACCGTCCAGCTCGCGGTGATGTCGCACTGCGAGCAGATGGGCGACCGGATCGCCGTCCTGGACTCCCCGCCCGGGCTGAGCGCCCAGCAGATGCGCAACTGGCGCAACAACGAGGCGGGCTTCGACTCCCGCTACGCGGCCCTGTACTACCCGTGGATCAAGGTGTTCGACCCGGCGACCGGCCGCAACACGATGGTCCCCCCGAGCGGGCACGCCGCCGGCGTGTGGGCGCGCAGCGACGCCGAACGCGGCGTGCACAAGGCGCCGGCCAACGAGGTCATCCGCGGCGCGGTGGACCTGGAGATCCGCCTCAGCAAGGGCGAGCAGGACCTGCTGAACCCGATCGGCGTCAACTGCGTGCGGGCCTTCCCCGGGCGCGGCATCCGGATCTGGGGCGCCCGGACCCTTTCCTCGGACCCGGCGTGGCGCTACCTCAACGTGCGGCGGCTCTTCAACTACCTGGAGGAGTCCATCCTCCTGGGGACCCAGTGGGTGGTGTTCGAGCCCAACGACGACCGGCTGTGGTCGAGCATCCGCCGCAACATCACGGCGTTCCTGACCGAGGAGTGGCGGCGCGGCGCGCTGTTCGGCGCGACGGCCGCGGAGGCCTTCTACGTCAAGTGCGACCGTGAGAACAACCCGCAGGAGTCCATCGACCTCGGGCAGGTGGTGTGCGAGATCGGGGTCGCTCCGGTGAAGCCCGCCGAGTTCGTGGTGTTCCGGCTGTCCCAGTTCTCGGACAGCACGAGCCTCGTCAACGAGTGACCAGCAGGCCAGCACAGACCGGAAGGTGACAGGAAGTCATGGCTGAAGGCGATCCGCTCTCCACACACATATTCGGCGTCCAACTCGGCGGCTACAACGTCGAGTCGGTCAAGGAGATCAGCAACCTGACCGTCGACCAGGACGTCGTCGAGTACAAGCAGGTGACCCAGCAGGGCAAGCTGATCGTCCGCAAACAGCCCGGCGCGCGGCTGCCGGGCGAGGTGACGATCACCCGCGGGCTCGACAAGAGCGGGGCGTTCACCAAGTGGATCAACGAGACCCTCAACAACGGCGCGATCAACACCGCGCGCCAGAACCTCACCATCGAGGTCAAGGACACCACCGGCGCCACACTCCGGCGGATCCAGCTGATGAACGCCTGGGCCAGCCGGTGGGAGGGCCCCACCCTCACCGCCGGTGAGTCCAGCGCCGCGACCGAGACGGTGACCATCGTGTTCGAGGAGATCACCGTCGAATGAGACGACGGATCAGCCTCGACGAACTCCTGGAGCAGGCTCCGGCAGCCGCCCCCGCTCCCGCCGCGGCCCCGGCCCCGCAGGCCGCCGCGCCGCAGCGGGGGCGGGGCCCCCAGGGGCACGGACTGCACACGGAGTTCGAGTTCGAGCTCCCGCGCGGATACCTGGACGACGAGGGCACCCTGCACCGGCACGGCGCCATGCGCCTGGCCACCGCGCGGGACGAACTCATGCCCCAGATCGACCTGCGGGTCAAGGAGAACCCGGCGTACCTGAGCGTCGTGCTGCTCAGCCACGTGATCACCCGGCTCGGCACCGTCACCGACGTGCACGCCGGCGTCGTCGAGCAGATGTACGCCACCGACGTCGCGTTCCTCCAGGACTTCTACCAGCGGATCAACAGCGAGGGCCACACCCGCGCCGCGGTGACCTGCCCGCACTGCGACGGCGCCTTCGAAGTCGACCTCGCTGGTGGGCGCCTGGGGGAATGGTGACGTACGCGACCACCCGGCTGTACGAGGAGGTCGCGTACATCGCCTACCACTTCCACTGGCAGCGGGAGGACATCCTCGACCTGTCCCACCAGGAACGCCGCGCGTGGGTGCGGGAGATCGCGCGGATCAACACCCGCGTCAACGAAGGCGGGTGAGCGCGGGATGGGGATTCGGGACCGGCTCGGACGGCGGAAGGCCGGCGGCCCGGGCGAGGCGGGCGTTTCGGGTGCCCCGGGTACCTCGGGTGTCTCAGGTGTTACGGGCGGCACGGGTGACGCGGCTCCCGCGCCCCGGGCCGACGTGCCCGCCCCGGACGGTGGTTGGCGCGCGGTCGCGCCCCTGACCCCGACCATCGCGGGGGCGGCGGGCGGGGTCAGCGACGGCCTGCGGTTCCGGTCCCGGCTCGCCTCCTGGCAGAACCCCTCGCTGACCGGCGCACTCGGACACGCGGTCCTGCCGTCCGCCCCGGCGGGCATCCTGCGGGCGGTGGCACGGCCCCTCGGCCCGGCGGTCTCCGCCGGGGCGGACGGGCCCGTGCTGCCGTACGTCGCACCGGCGGTGGCGCCGTCGGAGGCTGCGGATTCGGCCTCGGATTCGGTCCTGGCTTCGGCTTCGGCGGGGGACGGGCCGGGTGCGACGGGCGGGCTCGGTCGGGTGCGGCAGGTGCAGAGGTCAGGCGCCGCGGTGCGACGGCTGCCCGTACGGGCGGTGGCCGCCGAGGGCGGCGCCGCGCCGGCTGCCCCCGCGCCCGCCGCCGCCCCCACCCCTGCTCACGGTTCCGAGGTGCCGCTTGCCGGGCAGGCCGGGCCTGACCGGCCGGTCCCGGGGCGCCCCCGCGGGGCTGACCCGTGCCCCGCCCCCCCCCCCCCCGAGCGGCGGCCCCCCGGGGGGGGGGGGGTGACGCCCCCCCCCCCGGGGCGGGGCGGACCGGGGGTGTGCGCGGGGGGGGGGGGGGGGCCCACTGGGGGGTCCGGGCGGGGCGCGGGGCGGGCGGGCCCCCCCCCCCCGGTCCCGTCGCGCCGCGTCGGGAAGCCGCTGACCGCTGCACCCCGCCCCCGGTCGCTGCCGCCGCGTGCGGTGGCCGTGATCCCGCCCCGGCCGGTGCAGCGTGCCGCGAGCGCGACGACAGTGGAACGTGCCGCCGCCGTCGCGCCGGTGGAGCCTGCTGACGGCGCGAAGCCGGTAGAGCCTGCCGAGGGTGTGGCACTGGTGGAACGGCCCGCGAGCGCGACGACGGTGGAGCAGTCCGCCGACGTTGCTCCGCCCGTCGCGGAGCCGGGTGGCACTGCGCGGCCGTCCGAGACCTCCGAGCCGGCTCCGGTGCGGCCGAACGATGCCCCGACCTCGCGCACCGGCAACGCCGTGCAGCGCGCCGCGAGGGGAGGCGCCGCGCCGGGCCGACCCGTGCTCGGTGCCCCGCTGACCTCGCTGCCCGCCAGCGCCTCGCCACGGCTCAACGCCGACGGCGCGTCAGGCCTCGGTCCCGTACCCGGCCCAGGGGTCGGGCACGGGCCGATGCCGATCGTCTCCCCGCCCGCGCAGCCGGCCGCTCCGGCGGGGAGCGGGTCGGACGGCTCGGAGCCGTCGGCACCGGGCAACCCGGCGCGCCCGGCCCGCCTAGCCCGCCCCGAGCCCGGACGGCGCGGGGACGCCCCTGTACAGCGCGCCGTCCAGACCGGCGGCGGTCCGACCGCCGCGCAGCGCGCCGCCCAGCCGCGCGCCACCCAGCCGCGTACCGAACAGCCGCGTACCGAACAGGCGCGTACCGAATCGTCCAACGCCCGCACGCACGGCGGCCTGGGCGCGCCGCTGACCGCGCTGCCGCCGACGGCGGGCGCGGCACCCGGAGCACGGGCCGCCGGTACGGCCGACGGCCGGCGCGGCCCCGTCCGGCGGACCACGGCCCCGGGCCACGGCGCCCCAGCGACTCCTGACACCCCAGCGACTCCCGCCACCCCCGCCACTTCCGCACCGCCGCAGCCGGCCGGCCGAAGCGTGGCGCCCCCGAGCCCGGAAGGCACTGTTCGTGCCGCAGGCACGGCCGCCGCCGCGCCGGGCGCCACGGCAGTCCAGCGTGCGGCTGCGCCTAGCGCGCGAAGCGCTGCCACGAGCGGGCAGGGCGGCTCCACGGAGCCCGGCCCCGCCGCCGGGCCGCAGTCTCCCCCCGGGACGGCACCGCAGGACCCGGCCCGCCGTGCCCGGCGCAGCGGGGGGGGGGGGGGGGACGGGGGCCCCCCCCCCGCCCCCGGCCCGGGCGGGGCCCCCCCCCCCCCCC
>NZ_JBHWIJ010000078.1:0-30736 GCF_042732255.1 Kitasatospora sp. NPDC059803
CTCGCGCTCGCGCGCGCGCGCCGACCCCACCCCCCCCCCCCCCCCAAACACACCGCGCTCCACCACACCCCCCCCCCCCCCCACCACCCCCCCCCCCACCACACAACAATTTCCGGCGAGGCCATGACGGGAATCGAACCCGTGTACACCGCTTTGCAGACGGTTCCCTAAGCCACTCGGGCACACGGCCAGTGAATTCATAGTGGCGGAATGCGCGGGGGGCCGTCAACGGTGGAATGTAAATTCTGTATGGCGGCTTGTGCTACGGTCGGAACCAGGTGGTCGGTTGCCCGGCCGCCCCGGACGAGCGCGTCGTACCCGGTGACGACAAGACGGCGCAGTTCAGCGGCAATCCGGCCGCTGTGGACTGCGGAGGTAGGCCGTCATGGCATGGCTCGTTCTGATCATCTCGGGTGTCCTGGAGACCGTGTGGGCGGTGGCCCTGGAGTCGTCCAAGGGCTTTTCCCGGCTCACCCCCAGCCTCGTCTTCGGTGTGACCCTGCTGCTGAGCATGGGCGGGCTGGCGTACGCGATGCGCACCATTCCGATCGGCACCGGCTACGCGGTCTGGGTCGGCATCGGCGCGGTCGGCACCGCGCTCTACGGCATGGCCGTCCTGGGGGACGCGGTGACAGCGGCCCGGATCGGCTGCCTGCTGCTCATCGTCTCCGGCGTGGTCGGCCTGAAGGTGCTCCACTGACCGCCGCCTGAGCTTCCCCCTGACCCTGGTCCTAAGCCCTGCGGACTAGCTGATCACCGACTCGGGTCAGGGGTCATGAAGCCGGACGGCCCTTACGATGTTACGTATGACCACTGCCTCCCCCACCTCGGTCGACTCCGCCCCGATACCCTCCGAACCCGACCCCGGTGGCGGGGTCCTCAGTGGCCGCTACCGCGCTCTGACGCTGGGGATCGTGTCGGTGGTCCTGGTGATCGCCTTCGAGGCGACCGCCGTCAACACCGCGATGCCGACCGCGGCCCGCCAGCTGAACGGCATCGGGCTGTACGCCTTCGCCTTCTCCGGCTACTTCACCACCACGCTGTTCGCGCTGGTCGTCTCCGGGCAGTGGTGCGACCGGCGCGGGCCGTTGCAGCCGCTGTTCACCGGCATCGCGGTGTTCGGCGTGGGCCTGGTGGTGGCCGGGACGGCGCCGGGCATGTGGGTGTTCGTGGCCGGGCGGGCGGTCCAGGGCCTGGGCGGCGGGCTGGTGATCGTCGCGCTGTACGTGGTGGTCGGCCGGGCGTACCCGGAGCGGCTGCGGCCGGCGGTGTTCGCGGCCTTCTCCTCGGCCTGGGTGCTGCCCTCGATCATCGGGCCGCTGGTCTCCGGCGCGATCACCCAGCACCTCGGCTGGCGCTGGGTGTTCCTGGCCGTGCCGGTGCTGATCCTGCTGCCGCTGGCCGTGATGGGCCCCGCGCTGACCCGCTCCGAGCGGGAGCACCCGGTGGCCAGGGGCGCGGAGTTCGACCGCCGGCGCACCCTGCTGGCCGCGATGGCGGCGCTCGGTGCCGGCCTGCTGCAGTACGCGGGCGGGCGGCACGACCTGATCGGGCTGCTCCCCGGGACCGTCGGGGCGGCGCTGCTGGTGCCGGCCGTCCTGGGGCTGTTGCCCGAGCGGACCCTGCGGGCCGGTCGGGGGCTGCCGGCGGTGATCCTGCTGCGCGGACTGGCGGCCGGGGCGTTCCTCGGGGCCGAGGCCTTCGTCCCGCTGATGATGACCACCGAGCGCGGCCTCTCGCCGACGATGTCGGGGCTCACCCTGACCAGCGGCGGGCTCACCTGGGCGCTGGGCTCCTGGCTGCAGGGGCGGCCGGGGGCCGAGCGCTACCGCGAGGCGATGATCCGGGGCGGGTTCGTGCTGACCGCGGTGGCGATCGCGGGCGCCGCGCTGGTGCTGGTCCCGGCGGTGCCGGCCTGGGTGGCGGCGGTTGCCTGGGGTATCGGCGGCATCGGGATGGGACTGACGGTCGCGAGCGTCAGCGTGCTGATGATGAAGCTCTCCGCGCCGGAGGACGCCGGGGTGAACTCGGCGGCCCTGCAGATGAGCGACGCGCTGGGCAACGTCCTGCTGACGGGCCTGGCGGGAGTGATGTTCGCGGTGCTGGGCGGCGGCTCGCTCGCCGCCGCCCACGAGGGTGCCGGGGCCACCGGCTCGTCCGGTGCCGCCGGGTCGCCCGTGGCGTTCGCGGTGATCCTGCTGGCCATGGCCGGCGTGGCGCTGCTGGGGGCGCTGCTCTCCGGCCGGGTCCGGACCAGGTCCTGAGGGTCAGCCGGCGGCGGCGGGCACCGGCGGCGCCCCGGGGGTGCCGAGGAAGGCCTCCCAGCCGCCGGTCGGCGCCTGGCCCGGGGCGAGGCCCTGGAGCTTGCGCAGCACCGCTGGGTCCTGGGCGTCCAGCCAGTCCACCAGTTGGCGGAACGAGACCAGCCGGACCTCCGGCTTGTCCGCGATCGTCCGGAGCACGTCCTCGACGGCGTTCATGTAGATGCCGCCGTTCCACTCCTCGAAGTGGTTGCCGATGACGTAGGGCGCCCGGTTGCCGTTGTAGGTGCGGTCGAAGCCCAGCAGGTAGGAGTCGCGGGCCTGGGCCTGGAAGCCCGGGTAGAGCGCCGGGTCGGCCTTGGTGTTGGGGCCGCACTGGTTGTACATGATGTTGTAGTCCATCGACAGCACCTGGAAGGTGTGCCCGGGGAAGGGGATGGACTGCAGCGGGAGGTCCCAGAGCGCGCCGCCCTGGATCTTCTGCGGCCACACCTGGGTGCCGTTGCCGCTGCTGTCGTAGCGCCAGCCGCGCTTGACCGCGGTGGGCAGCAGGTTGCGCTGGCCCTCCAGGCAGGGGGTGCGGCTGCCGATCAGCTCCCTGTGGTAGTCGAAGGGCAGCGCCGGCAGGTCGGTGAAGCCGGTGTTGGTGCGCCAGTTCGTCACGAAGTCCATGGCCTGCTGGATCTCGCTGTCCCACTCCTCCGGGGACCACTTGCCGACGCCGGTGGAGCCGCAGAAGTGGCCGTTGAAGTGGGTGCCGATCTCGTGGCCCTCCAGCCAGGCCGCGTGCACGTTCTCCAGGGTGTCGTGGATGTGCTGGTCGGTGAGGTAGCCGATCTCGGAGGCGCCGACCTTGTGCTGCGGGGGGCGGTAGAGGTCCTTCTTGGACTCGGGCAGCAGGTAGAGGCCGCTGAGGAAGAAGGTCATCGAGGCGTTGTGCTCCTGCGCCAGCCGGCGGAAGCGGGCGAACAGGCCGTTGTCGAGTTCGCCGGCGCCGTCCCAGGAGAAGACCACGAACTGCGGCGGCCTCTCGCCGGCCTTGAGCCGCTCGGGGGTGGGCTGGTGGGGCTGGGCCCCGGTGTCGGAGGTGGAGCCGTCGCCGATCAGGACGGCCTGCGGCTCGGCGGTGTCCGTGGGGCCGGCACTCTCGTCGACGGCCGCGCCGGTGGGGGGGACGGCCGAGCCGATCATCGGCTTGTCGGCGCTGTTGCTTCCACAGCCGGTCGCCAGGGTGGCGGCGGAGGCCGCACCGGCGGCCAGCAGGGTGCGGCGGGAGAGAGCGGCCATGGTCACTCCGTTCATGAGGCGTTCGGCAGGCGTACAGGCGTGCGGAAATCCGGTCGGACAAGTGGGGTGATAGAACCCGTGACCGGGTCAGCATGCCAGCTGGGCCCGATCGGTCGACGAGGCGCCACCCGAGGTCGTCATCGATCGCCCGATTGACGCAACCGGACAGGCCCCCCGTGCCGTCGAAGCTCGTACCGAGGCGTTCCGGTGGCGCCGTCACCTGGGAAACGGCCGTCGCGTTCCGTCACCGGGTGCCCACTGGGCGCACGGATTCGGGCGATTGCCCTGCCGAACGGGGGGTGTCATTACGCCCATCGTGTGGACGTGCTTTAAGGTCCGATCCGATTGAATTGTTTCCCAGGAAACTCCCAGGATCGGGAATCCGTCGGTAGAGGGGAGCGCCCGTGGGCGTCCAGCAGAGCAGGAGCCCGTGGCCGGGCACCCTGGCGGCCGGTGCCGCGCTGGTACTCGGCGCCTGGCTGCTGCACGACGGCGGGCAGGGCGCGCTGCCGCCCGCCCCCGGCAGCACGCAGACGCTGTCCGGCTTCGCCCCGGTCTCCGTCGCCCCGCCACTGGGCCCGTCCGACCCCACCCGCATCCGCATCCCGGCCGTCCGGCTGGACGCCCCGGTCACCGCGCTCGGCCTCGACCCCGACGGCCACCTCCAGGCCCCGCCCGAGGCGGACCGCAACCTGGCGGGCTGGTACCGCGGCGGGGCCAGCCCCGGGCAGCGCGGCACCGCCATCCTGGCCGGGCACGTCGACAACAAGGCCGGCCCGGCCGTCTTCTACAACCTGGGGGCGCTCCGGCGCGGAGACCGGATCGAGATCGCCCGCGCGGACGGCGCCGTCGCCGTCTACCAGCTGTACGCCATCGAAGTGCACGACCGAAAGGACTTCCCGGACGACCGGGTCTACCGCCAGGCCGCCGACGCTCAGCTGCGGGTCATCACCTGCGGCGGCGCGTACAGCGCCGAGCACGGCTACGAGGGCAACGTCGTCGCCTACGGCTTCCTGGCCGACACCACCCGGCCGGGCAAAGCCGCATGACCACGCTGACCCTCGCCACCCGCTGGAACCCGATCGACTGGCCGCTCACCCACGGCCCGATCCCGTACGCCGTGCTCGCCGCGGGCTGGGGGTCGCTGGTCCTGCTCGCGTTCTCCCGCCACGAACGCTGGCGGGCCCCGCGCCTCTTCGGCGCCCTGATGCTGGCCGGAACGCTCACCGCCCTGGTGAAGCTCGGCGTCGACGGCTGGTGGCACCCCTTCCCGGAGGGCACACCGGACTTCGTCCTGCGCTGGATAGCCGTCGCGCTGTTCGCGATATCCCTGGTCTGCTTCCGCGCGCCGCTGCTCGCCGTCCGCCGGCGGCTGCTGGCGACCGGAGCCGCCGTCCTGGTGCTGCTGATGGCCGCCTCGCAGGTCAACCGGGGCTTCGACCAGTACCCGACCGCCCGGGCCATGCTGGTGCCCGAGATCCAGGCGCTGACCACGGGCAAGGTGGCCAGCACCGTCGCCGCCTCGCCCGGCAAGCCCGTCGAGGAGCTCTGGCACGCGCCGCCCGGCCTGCCCGCGAAGGGCACCCTCTCCACCGTGACCATCCCCGGCGCCAAGTCCGGCTTCACGGCCCGCGACGGGTACGTCTACCTGCCGCCCGCCTACCAGGCCAATCCCCGGCCGCTGCTGCCCGTCGTGGTGCTGTTGCCCGGCCAGCCCGGCGCCCCGGTGGACTGGATCACCTCCGGGGCCATCCAGGAGACCCTGGACGCCTTCGCCGCCGACCACCAGGGCCTGGCCCCGATCGTGGTGGTCGCCGACCCCACCGGCAGCCCATTCACCAACACGCTCTGCATGGACTCCCGGATCGCCAAGGCGCACACCTACCTGGCCACCGACGTCCCGGACTGGATCCACCACAACCTGCAGACCGCCACCGGCCGGGGCGCCTTCGCCATCGGCGGGCTCTCGCTCGGCGGCACCTGCTCGCTCCAGCTGGCCGTCAACGCACCCGGGGTCTACGGCACCTTCCTGGACATCTCCGGCCAGGACGAGCCGACCCTGGGCGACCGCGGCGAGACCGTCGACAAGGCCTTCGGCGGTGACGAGGCCGCGTTCGACGCCGTCGACCCGGTGCACGTCATGGCCCGGCAGAAGTTCCCCGACACCGCAGGCATGTTCGTGGTCGGCGCCAACGACCCGGACTTCCGACCCATGCAGGAGAAGGCCTATGCGGCGGCACAGGCGGCCGGAATGAAGGTCGGCTACCAGACCATCCCCGGCTGGCACAGCTGGGTGGTGTTCCGCCAGGCCTTCGAACAGAATCTGACCTGGCTCTCCCAGCAGACCGGACTGATCCGGTGATCCGGCTCCCCGCGGCCCCCGCGCCGGCCAAGGAGCAGGAGTGGCCGTCGGACCGCGCGCCGGTCGCCGGAACGCCGGAGCCGCGCCCGCAGCGGGCCTGGCGGGCCACCCGGACGTTCGGCGTGTGGCTGCGCTCGGCGCCGCTCACCCTGGTGCTGCTGGCCGGGCTCTGGGCGCTCGGCGCGGCCACCGGCAGCCTGGCCCACGGGCCGTCCGAGCGGCTGCTCGACCGGGTCGGCGTCGGCGTGCCCACGCTCGCCGAGGGCCACTGGTGGACGCCGTTCACCTCGCTGTTCTGGTGCTCCGGCCTGGGCTCGTACGTGTTCACCAGCCTGCTGCTGGTCCTGGTCGGCCCGGCCGCCGAGCACCGGCTCGGGTGGCTGCGCACGCTCGCGGTACTGGTCGGCGGGCAGCTGGCGGGCACCCTGCTCGGCACCGGGCTGATCGCGGTCGGCTCCCGGGTCGGCGAGCAGTGGACCGTCTCGGTGGCCGACCAGACCTCGGTCGGCCCCGGCGTCGGCCTGTTCGCGCTGGCCGGGGTGCTCGGCTACCGGCTCACCGTGCTCTGGCGCCGCCGGCTGCACCTGCTGGTGCTGCTCGCCCCGCTGGTCATGACGCTCTACGTGGGCCACCTGCAGAGCGTCCAGCGGTGCGCCGCCGCGTTCGTCGGGCTGGGCGCCGGCGCGCTGCTCGCCCGGGGCGGGCTGCACCTGCGCACCCACCGCTCCTCGCACTCCGAGACCCGGGTGCTGGTGGCGCTCTGCCTGGTCGCCGCCGCCCTCGGGCCGCTGATCGCCTCGCTGTACGACAACGCCAGCGGGCCGTTCAACACCTTCTCCGAGCTGTACTTCTCGCACCGGCTCAGCCCGGAGGAGGTGGCCGACTTCTGCGCGCTGTCGGCGCACGACTGCGCCCGCGCGCACGCCGTCGAGCGGATCTTCGACACCCCGGGCCGGCTGATGGCCGCGCTGTTCCCGGCGCTGCTGCTGGTCCTGGCCGAGGGGCTGCGCCGGGGGCTGCGGCTCGCCTGGCGGATCACCGTCGCCACCGAGCTGCTCTGGGCGGCGCTGCTGGGCTGGCTGTACCTCGACTCCGGCCCGGTCAGCGGCGACGTGGTCCAGTACTTCGTCGAGGCGCTGCTGCTGCCGCTGCTCACCCTGGGCCTGCTGCTGGCCACCCGGCAGCGCTTCCGGCTGCGGCTGGCCGGCCGGGCGGTGCTGCGGCTGGGCGCGCTGCTCGGCGGCGCCGCCCTGGCGGCCTCGGCCGCGTACGTGGGGCTCGGGCGCCTCGCGGCCGACCAGTTCGAGCCGGGGGCGAACATCCGCCGGCTGCTGCACGGGCTGCCCGCGCAGTTCCTGCCGCCCGCCTACAACGACCTGCTGCCGGACTACCCGATCGCGGTCGGCCCGGTGGCGCTGTTCCTGGAGACGTACTGCGGGCTGGCCTTCTGGGTGGTCGCGCTGACCGCGCTGCTGCTGGCCTTCCGCCGGCCGGTGCTGCACACCGACGCGGAGGCGGCCGCCCGGGCCAGGGCGCTGCTCACCGCGTACGGCGGCGGGACGCTGTCCTTCATCACCACCTGGGACGGCAACCACTACTGGTTCGACGAGGAGGGCCGGGCGGCCGTCGCCTACCGGGTGCACAACACGGTGGCGCTGACCACCGGCGACCCGTTCGGCGCGCCGGAGGCCCGGGCCCGGGCAGTGGCCGGGTTCGCCCGGTTCTGCGACCAGCGCGGCTGGACCCCGTGCTTCTACAGCGTCTCCCCGCAGACCCGGGAGGCCACCGCGCAGCTCGGCTGGCGCTCGGTGCAGGTCGCCGAGGACACCGTGGTGGCGCTGCCCGAGCTGGCCTTCACCGGCCGCAAGTGGCAGGACATCCGGACCGCGCTGAACAAGGCCGGCAAGCAGGGCATCACCGCCGAGTGGTGGTCCCACCACGAGGCGCCGCGCGCGCTGCGGGACCAGATCCGGGCGATCTCCGAGGAGTGGGTCTCCGAGAAGGGCCTGCCCGAGATGGGCTTCACGCTCGGCGGACTGGAGGAGCTGGACGACCCGGACGTACGGGTGCTGATCGCGGTGGACGAGCAGCGCGTCGTGCACGGGCTGACCAGCTGGATGCCGGTGTACGAGAACGGCGTGCCGGTCGGCTGGACGCTGGACTTCATGCGCCGGCGCTCGGACGGCTTCCGCGGCGTCAACGAGTTCCTGATCGCCTCGGCCGCGCTGGGCTTCAAGGAGGAGGGCGCGCGCTTCCTGTCGCTGTCCGGCGCGCCGCTGGCCCGCTCCGGGCAGGACGAGGAGCCCTCCGGCCTGCAGCGGATGCTGGACTGGATGGGACGGGTGCTGGAGCCGGTGTACGGCTTCCGCTCGCTGCTCGCGTTCAAGTCGAAGTTCCAGCCGGAGTACCGGCCGATGTACATGGCCTACCCCGACCCCGCCGCGCTGCCGAGCATCACCCGGGCGATCGGCAAGGCGTACCTGCCGCACCTGACGCCGGCGCAGGGCGTCCGGCTGATGCGCAGGCTGTCGGGCTGAGGCGCCCCGGGCCCCGGACCCGGGTGACGGCCGGAAGCGCGGTGGCGCCCCCGGACGCCGGTCCCGCGCGCCGCTCAGCCGAGCAGTTCGGCGAGCGCGCGGTCGGCGTCCAGGTGCAGGTGCTCCTCGCCCTCGGGGACGAGCAGCCGGCTGCGCCACAGGAAGCGGCGCAGGTCGGTGGTGTCGAACTGGAGCAGCGCGGTGCCCTCCGGCGCCCGCAGTTCGACCATGGTGCGCCGGCCGACCGCGGGCCGGACGTGGACGTCGCCGACGCCGGCCGGCAGCTCAAGGCCGGCCGAGAGCAGCTGGCGGGCGAAGACCCAGACGATGTCGTCGGCGCCGTCCGCGCCCGGGCCCGCGCCGCCGTCCGCCGGTTCGTCCAGCGAGAACTCGGCGGGGAAGGCCATCCGGACGGCGAGCGGGTCCTCCGGCAGGTAGCTCAGGACCACCCGCAGCCGGACGGAGCGGTGGAGCGAGAGGATCAGACGGGCCTGGACGGTCTCTTCGGCGGCGGTGTGCACGGCGAGTCCCTTCGGGTCGGTGTGAGGCCGGTCGACAAGGGGGAGGGTTGGGGCGGCCTCACCCTGGTGAGAGTCCCGGGACCGGCCGTGATTACTCGGTTTCGGAACCGATCGGATGTGATCCGGGTCACGTCGATTTCCGGCCGCCCGGGCCCGGCGCGGAGCCTCGCCTGGCCGCCCCGACGGCGCCGGGCCGGTACGCTGGGCGGGTTGTCCGATCGCCGCCCTTCCGCGGGGCGGGGCTGAGAAACCGCCCCTGACCTGCGATGATCCCCCCTCGGAGACCGTGAGTACTGCCGCCGCCTCCTCGATGCCGCTGTTCTCCGACGTGTCGGAGCCGCAGGCGCCCGCCCGGGGTGCCGGACCTGCCGCGTCCGCCGCCTCGCACCACCTCTCGCCGGCCTTCCCCGGCCGCGCCCCCTGGGGCACCGCGGGCAAGCTGCGGGCCTGGCAGCAGGGCGCGCTGGACAGGTACATCGAGACGCAGCCGCGCGACTTCCTCGCGGTCGCCACCCCGGGCGCCGGTAAGACCACCTTCGCGCTCACCCTGGCCTCGTACCTGCTGCACAACCACCTGGTGCAGCAGGTGACCGTCGTCGCGCCGACCGAGCACCTGAAGAAGCAGTGGGCCGAGGCCGCCGCACGGATAGGCATCCGGCTCGACCCGGCCTACTCCTCCGGCCCGCTCTCCCGGGACTACCACGGCATCGTGGTCACCTACGCGGGCGTCGGGGTCAACCCGATGCTGCACCGCAACCGGACCGAGGCGCGCAAGACCCTCGTGATCATGGACGAGATCCACCACGCCGGCGACTCCAAGTCCTGGGGCGAGGCCTGCTTCGAGGCCTTCGAGCCGGCCACCCGCCGCCTGGCGCTGACCGGGACGCCGTTCCGCTCCGACACCAACCCGATCCCGTTCGTCCAGTACGAGGCCGGCGGCGACGGCATCCGCAAGTCCGTCGCCGACTACACCTACGGCTACGGGCACGCGCTCGCCGACCACGTCGTCCGCCCGGTGATCTTCCTCAGCTACAGCGGCAACATGCGCTGGCGCACCAAGTCCGGTGACGAGCTGGAGGCCCGGCTCGGCGAGCCGATGACCAAGGACCTGATCGCCCAGGCCTGGCGCACCGCGCTGGCCCCGCAGGGCGAGTGGATCCCGTCCGTGCTGCAGGCCGCCGACCGGCGGCTGTCCGAGGTCCGCAAGGCGATCCCGGACGCCGGCGGGCTGGTCATCGCCACCGACCAGAACACCGCGCGCGCCTACGCCAAGATCCTGCGCGAGATCTCCGGCGAGAAGGCCACCGTCGTGCTCTCCGACGAGACCGAGGCCTCCCAGCGGATCTCCGACTACGCGGCCGGGGACTCGCGCTGGATGGTCGCGGTCCGGATGGTGTCCGAAGGCGTCGACGTGCCCCGGCTGTGCGTCGGGGTGTACGCCACCTCGATCTCCACCCCGCTGTTCTTCGCCCAGGCCGTCGGCCGCTTCGTACGAGCCCGCAAGCGCGGCGAGACCGCCTCGGTGTTCCTGCCGACCATCCCGACGCTGCTCGGCTTCGCCAACGAGATGGAGGTCCAGCGCGACCACGTGCTGGACCGGCCGAAGAAGGAGGGCGAGGGCCTCTTCGACGAGGAGGACCGGCTGCTCGCCGAGGCCGAGCGGGCCAACGACGGGCCGGACGGCGCGGGCGGCGACGAGTTCTCCTACGAGGCGATCGGCTCTGACGCGGTCTTCGACCGGGTGCTGTACAACTCCATGGAGTTCGGCATGCAGGCCCACCCGGGGAGCGAGGAGGAGGACGACTACCTCGGCATCCCGGGCCTGCTGGAGCCGGACCAGGTGCAGATGCTGCTGCAGAAGCGCCAGCACCGGCAGATCCAGCGCAGCAAGGGCAAGCCCGCCGAGGAGGCCGACCTGCTGGAGCTGCCGGCCGAACAGCGGCCGGTCGTCACCCACCAGGAACTCCGGGAGCTGCGCAAGGAGCTGAACGCGCTGGTGGCCGCCTGGCACCACCGCACCGACCAGCCGCACGGAACCGTTCACAACGAGCTGCGCCGCCAGTGCGGCGGCCCGCTGACCGCGCAGGCCACCGCGAACCAGCTGAAGGCGCGGATCGCCAAGATCCGCGAGTGGGCGAAGTAGCCGCGGAATCGGCCGCGGAATCAGTCGCGGGAACGGCACGGCGCGCGGCCGCGGGCCGGCCGCCCCGCTCCCGTGTGTCCGGACTCCGGAGCGCGGCCGGACCCGCGCGCTGACGGGCCCGGAGAAATGCGGGCATTTGTCCCGGTTCCGTCGCGCTGTTGAGAACGATCACGCCCGAATTTTGGACAACCACTTCCGTCACGACATTTCCTTCACTACCTTTCCCCCACGCTCTTCCACCGGGCAACCCCCACAGGACGGGCGCCGCAGGACCGCACGCACGTCAAGGACGACACCGCGAGCGGTCCGAGCGCGGCCACCCCACCTGCGCGCGACACCGAACCCGGTCCGGCGCCGCCTGCCCCCGCGAGCGCCGCGGAAAGGATGCCCGTCGTGACTGCCGAGACCTCCCAGACCCTGGACCGTGGCGTCCGGGTCCTCAAACTCCTCGCCGACTCCGAGCGCGGGCTCACCGTCACCGAGCTGGCCGCCCGACTGGCCGTCAACCGCACCGTCGTCTACCGGCTGCTGGCCACCCTGGAACAGCACGGCCTGGTCCGCCGGGACATCGGCGGCCGCGCCCGGGTCGGCCTGGGCGTCCTGCGCCTGGCCCACCGCGTGCACCCGCTGCTGCGCGAGGCCGCGCTGCCGGCCCTGCGCAGCCTGGCCGAGGACCTCGGCGCCACCGCCCACCTCACCCTGGTGGACGGCAACGAGGCGCTGGCCGTCGCCGTGGTCGAGCCGAGCTGGACCGACTTCCACGTCGCCTACCGCACCGGGCTGCGCCACCCGCTCGGCGAGAGCGCCGCCGGCCGGGCCATCCTGGAGGCGCGCACCTTCCCCAGCCAGCGCCGGCCGGAGCAGGGCTTCGTCATCACCCGTGCGGAGGAGCAGTCCGGGGCCTGCGGCGCGGCCGCCGCGCTGATCGGACTGAGCGGCATCGAGGGCAGCGTCGGCGTGGTGATGCTGAACGGGATGGTCCCCGAGCGGGTCGGCCCCCGGGTGGTGGAGGCGGCGACCGAGGTCGCCGACGCGCTGCGGTAGGCCGGCACGGGCCCCGGTGTGTTTGGATTCCCCTTGTGTCCGACACCAAGCTGCCCAAGGCCCTCACCTCCCCGCGGACCCGCGCGCTCACGCTCTGCGGGGTGCTGGTCGCCGCGCTGTTCGGCGTGGCCGCCTTCGTCCCGCTGCCGTACACGCTGACCTGGCCGGGCCTGACCGCGGACACCCTCGGCACGTACAAGGACAAGCCGGTCCTCACCGTGACCGGGGCGCCGCTGCGCACCACCGAGGGCGAGCTGCGGATGGTCACCATCTCGGCCACCAACCCGGGCGAGAAGACCACCTTCTGGCGCGCGCTCCAGGCCTGGTTCGACCAGGACGAGGCGGTGCGCCCGACCGACACGGTCTACCAGCCGGGCAACCCGGCCAAGGCCGAGGAGCAGACCGCCCAGCAGATGGCCGAGTCGCAGAACAGCGCCACCGCCGCCGCGCTCGGCTACCTCCACCTCTCGCCGGACCAGGTCAAGGTGAAGGTCGACCTGGGTGACGTCGGTGGCCCGAGCGCCGGGCAGATGCTGGCGCTGGGCATCATCGACAAGCTCGCCGGCGACGGCAAGGGCGGCGACCTCACCGGCGGGCTCACGATCGCGGGCACCGGCACCATCGACGACCAGGGCGTCGTCGGCGCGGTCGGCGGCGTCCCGCTCAAGACCCAGGCGGCCGCCCGGGACGGCGCGACGGTGTTCCTGCTGCCCAAGGACGAGTGCACGGACGCCAAGGTCAACACGCCCAAGGCGCTGCGCCTGGTGCCGGTCGGCACGCTCGGCGAGGCGGTCTCGGCACTGGAGGCGCTGAAGAGCGGCGGCAGCGTCCCCAGCTGCTGACCGGGGCGCAGGCCGCTGCCGCCGGGCGCGGGCCCTACTCGGCGGCGGCCTGGTCCACCAGCGGCAGGATGCGGTACGGCACCGGGTTCTCCAGCGCGATCGCGGTGGCCGACCGGACGATCCCGTCGAAGCCCACCACCCGGTCGATCACCCGTTGCAGATCGGCGTTGGAGCGGGCCACGATCCGCACCATCATGTCCCCGGCCCCGGTGATGGTGTGCAGTTCCAGCACCTCCGGCACGCTCGCCAGGTGCGCCCGGACGTCGGCGCCCTGGCCCTGGGAGATCTCCAGGGTGGCGAAGGCCGTCACCGGGTAGCCGAGCGCCGCCGGGTCGACCTCCGGGCCGAAGCCGCCGATCACCCCCTTGGCCTGCAACCGGTCCAGCCGGGCCTGCACGGTGCCCCGGGCGACCTGGAGCCGGCGCGAGCACTCCAGCACCCCGATCCGGGGCTCCTCGGCGAGCAGCCGGATCAGCCGGCCGTCCAGCGCGTCGATCGAGTCGTTCCCGCCGCCTGTCCCGGGGGCGGCCGAAGCACCCGGCGGAGCGGGGGAGTTGGGCGAGCCGGGGGAGCTCGGGGACTGGGCGTGGGGCATCGCGGCTCCGTCCTCCGGTGGGCATTGTGTACAGCGGCGCCGCCGATTCTCCCGCCCCGGCGCACAGCTTGACCAGGAGGAAACGGAACAGTTGCGCGCCGGTCGGCTCGGCGCCACCCTCCAGCCACAACGCCGTGCGCCGGGCCCCACACCGGCGCACGGTCGCACCCGCCGTGGTCCGCACGCCTACCGGGAGGGCCGTCATGACCGACACCGCCGCCGAACCCGTCCTGCTCGCCGCAGGGCTTGGAGAGTCCGCCCCCCTCCCGATGGGCCGCGCCGACGCGGTGGTCTTCGCGGTCGGCGACGCCGAGCGGGCCGCCCGCCGCTACACCGCCGCGCTCGGGCTGCGCTGTACCGCGTACGCCGGGCCGGAGACCGGGGAGCCGGAGACGGTCTCGTACGTGCTGGACGCGCCCGGGACCAGGATCGTGCTCACCTCGCTGGTCCAGGTGATCGGCCCGCGCGGCCGGGAGCTGGCCGTGCACCTCGCCCGGCACGGGGACGGGGTGCTGGACCTCGCGGTGAGCGTGCCGGACGTCTTCTACGCGTACGACTACGCGGTGGACCGGGGCGCCCTGTCGCTGGCCGAGCCGTACGAGGCGCGGGACCGCTTCGGCACGGTGGTGCTCGCGACGATCGGGGTGCCGGGCGGGACCAGGCACACCCTGGTCGACCGGTCCGGCTACGCCGGGCCGTACCTGCCGGGGTACCTGCCGTTCGAGACCTGGTGAGGGGGGCTCAGCGGATGGCCGTCTCGACCACCGGCGGGTGGCCGTTCCAGTAGACGAAGACCGAGTTGGCCTGCTCGCCCTTGGTGAAGTCCACCCGCATCCACTGGTCGCCGTTCCACACCTGCATCTGCCAGCCCGGATCGGGGGTGGCGGAGACCAGCGAGGCCTTGTCGGGGCGGATGTCCAGGGCGACCTTGCCGCCCGGCACCGGGTAGCTCTTCACGGAGGACGTCACGGAGGACGTCGCCGTGGTGGTGGCGGGGGTGGGGCGGCGGGTGGCCGGCGGGGAGGCGGCGGAGAGGGTGGTGGCGGGGGCCGGCCCGCGCGTCGTCGTCGTGGCGGCCGTCGGGGAGGCCGGTGGTGGTGCCGGGGCCCCGGTCTGGGTGGCCGACCGCGGCTGCTCGGGGGTGACGGTCGCGGTGTGCGGCGTGCCGTCGGCCCTCGGCGAGGGCAGCGGCAGGGCCGTGGGCTGCTCGAACGCGGCGCCGGTCAGCACCGCGTGCACGCCGAGCCAGGACAGCGCCACCGCCGCCCCGGTGGCCGCCGCCCAGGCGCCGAGCTGTACCAGTCCGTTCCGCATCGTCCGCTCATCCTGCCGTATTCCGGGCCTGTGCAGCCGGGCAGCCCCGTTATTAGTCAGGGGAGTTGCACAATGTCCGGAGGCCACCCCGAGGTACAGACCACTGCCCGTCGATGGCGTACCGTGCAGGGCCATGGCAACAGTGCTCGTGGTCGAGGACGACCCCTTCGTACGATCCGCCCTCATCCGGCACCTGACCGACACCGGTCATGCGGTCCGCAGCGTGGGCACGGCACTTGAGGCGCTGCGGGAGGTCGCCCAGGTCGGCTGTGACCTGGTGATCCTCGACCTGGGCCTGCCGGACCTGGACGGCAGCGAGGCGCTCAAGATGATCCGGGGCCTGACCAATGTGCCGGTGATCATCTCGACCGCCCGTGACGACGAGGCCGAGATCGTCCGGCTGCTCAACGACGGCGCCGACGACTATCTGGTGAAACCTTTCTCCGGGGAACACCTCAGCGCCCGGATGGCCGCCGTGCTGCGCCGGCTCGGCGGCGGCGCCGCCCCCGTCGCCCAGGTCCTGCGGGTCGGCGGCCTCGCCATCGACCTCCAGCGCCGCGAGGCCTCGCTGGACGGGCGGCTGCTCGACCTGACCCGCCGTGAGTTCGACCTGCTGGCCTTCCTGGCCGGGCGCCCCGGCGTGGTGGTGCCGCGCAAGGAGATCCTGGCCGAGGTCTGGCAGCAGACCTACGGCGGCGACCAGACCATCGACGTCCACCTGTCCTGGCTGCGCCGCAAGCTCGGCGAGACCGCCTCCAGCCCCCGCTACCTGCACACCGTCCGGGGAGTCGGGGTCCGGCTGGAGGCCGCCGGGGGACTGGCGGAGCACCGGACATGAGGAGGTTCGGGCGCTCGCTGCGCTGGGCCCTGATCAAGGCCGCCGTCGCCGGGACCACCATGGTCGCGCTGGCCTTCCTCATCCCGCTCGGCCTGATGGTCCAGCAGACCGCCCGGGACCACGCCTTCACCGCCGCCGAGCGGCAGGCCGCCGCGCTCGGCCCGGCCCTCGCCATCACCACCGACCAGATCGCCATCGACCGCGCCCTGGCCAGCACCGACGCCGGCGGGCAGGGCCGGATGGCGGTCCACCTGCCCGCCCCGGCCGCCCCGGACGCACTCCCCGGCGCGGGCGGCCCCGGCGGGCCCACCATCGGCGAGGCCCGGGCCGCCGCCGGCGACGTGTCCACCGCCGGCGGCCAGGGCCGCTCCTTCACCGTCGAGGTGCCCGGCGGCTACGCGCTGCTCCAGCCGGTCGCGGTGGACACCGGGCGCACCGCCGTGGTCGAGGTGTTCGTCGCCGACGGCGACCTCACCCGGGGCGTCTCCACCGCCTGGCTGGTGCTCTCGGGCGTCGCGCTCGGCCTGGTCGCCATCTCGGTCCTGGTCGCCGACCGGATGGGCGGCCGGATCGTGGCCTCCGCCCGGCGGCTCGCCGGCGCCGCCCGCTCGCTCGGCGCCGGCAACCTCGCCGTACGGGTCCCGGTGGACGGCAAGCAGGCCGCCGGCAGCCCCGAAGAACTGCGCGAAGCCGCCCACGCGTTCAACACCATGGCCGACCGGGTGGTCCAACTCCTCGCCGCCGAACGGGAACTGGCCGCCGACCTGTCCCACCGGCTGCGCACCCCGCTGACCGTGCTGCGGCTCAACGCCGCCTCACTCGGCGAGGGCGACGCCGCCGACGCCACCCGGCACGCGGTCTCCCAACTGGAGCGCGAGGTCGACCAGATCATCCGCTCGGCCCGCCGCGACCCCGAGGACGTGCCCGCCGTCGCGGTCGGCTGCGACGTCGCCGAGGTGGTCCGCGAACGGGTCGGCTTCTGGTCCGCGCTGGCCGAGGACGAGGGGCGCCGCTGGCAACTGGCCGGCGCCGACCGGGCGACGCCCGTCCCGGTCCAGCGCGCCGACCTGGCCGCCACCGTCGACGCGCTGCTCGGCAACGTCTTCCGGCACACCGCCGTCGGTACCGCCTTCTCGGTGGACGTGCTCGCCACCGAGACCTCGGTGATCGTCCTGGTCGGCGACGCCGGCCCCGGCTTCAGCGACCCGGCCGCCGCCCTCAAGCGCGGCGAGGGCCACGGCGGCGAGGGCTCCACCGGGCTCGGCCTCGACATCGTCCGCAAACTCGCCGAGTCCACCGGCGGCGACCTGGCGCTCGGCCGCTCCGCCGTGCTCGGCGGCGCCGAGATCCGGCTGCGGCTGCGGACCCGTCCGGACGGCACCCCCGCGCGGGCGGGGCGGCGGCGCAGCCGGGGCGCGCTGTTCCAGAAGTGACCGCTTCCTCGGTCTTTTCCTCGGCGCCCGGGGGAATCGTGGTGGCCGGTTTCGCACGCACGCGCCTGACGCCCCGCCAGCTTCGGGATCTTCCTTAAGCGCGGCCTAAGGGAGTTCTTCCCCTCGCTCAGCCCGCCGGTTCGGCCCCCCGGCCGCCGCTAGCGTCGGTCGCGCCGGTCACCCGACCGAGCCGGGCCGGCCGCCCGGACGTCCGCACGCACCCGCGCCCGGACCGCGGCCGACCGACGGCACCCCGGAGGTAACGCGCCATGACCACCCAGCCCAACCGCCGCCCAGGCCGCCGCAGGCGCAGCCGCAAGGGCGCGATCGTCGGGGCCTCGGCGGTCGCCGCCGCCCTGGTCGCGGGCGGTGTCGTCGTCCTCGCCTCCTCGGCCAGCGCCGCCTCGCTCGGCGCCGTCTACAGCCGGACCAGCAGCTGGGACTCCGGCTACACCGGCCAGTACCTGGTCACCAACCCGGACAGCGGCCCGATCGAGGAGTGGACGCTCAGCTTCGACCTCCCGGCCGGGGCGAAGATCGACTCGCTCTGGAACGCCACCTTCACCGCCGCCGGCCAGCACGTCACCGTCAAGCCGGAGGCGTGGAGCAAGCGGCTGGAGCCCGGCAAGAGCGTGGTGGTCGGCTTCGTCGCCCAGGGCGTCGGCGCCGCGCAGGCCGAGCCCGGCAACTGCCTGGTCAACAACACCTCCTGCAAGGCCGGCGACGGCACCGTGCCCACCCCCTCGGGCCGCCCGACCGCGACGGCGACGCCCACCACCGCGCCGACCAGTCCGGTGTCGACCGGCCCCGTGCCGACCACTCCCGTGCCGACCCGGACCGGGACCGGCACCCCGGCCCCCACGGGGACCGCGAGTGCCACCTCCTCGGCGAAGCCGACCACCCCGACGCCGACCCGCACCCCGACCGCCACCCCCACGGCGACCGGTGTGCCCGTACCCCCGGCCGGCGCCGGGGCCGGCTTCGCCCCGTACGTCGACACCTCGCTCTACCCGCCGTACGACCTGGTCGCCACCGCCAAGGCCACCGGGGTCAAGAACTACACCCTCGCCTTCGTGGTGTCCGGCGGCGGCTGCCAGCCCAAGTGGGGCGGCGTCAGCGATCTGTCCGCCGACGCGGTGGCCGCCCAGATCGGCGCCCTGCGGGCGATCGGCGGCGACGTCCGGGTCTCCTTCGGCGGCGCCAACGGCAGCGAGCTGGCCCTCGCCTGCGGCTCCACCGCCGACCTGGCCGCCGCCTACCAGAAGACCGTCGACGCCTACGGTCTGACCAGGCTCGACTTCGACGTCGAGGGCGGCGCGATCGCCAACACCGCCGCCAACACCCGCCGCGCCCAGGCCATCGCCCAGCTGCAGAAGAACGCCGCCGCCCAGGGCAAGGCGCTCGACGTCTCCTTCACGCTGCCCGCGCTGCCCTCCGGCCTGACCCAGGAGGGCGTCAACCTGGTCGCCGACGCCAAGAACAACGGCGTCGCGATCGGCGCGGTCAACATCATGGCCATGGACTTCGGCGACGGCGTCGCCCCGAACCCGCAGGGCCAGATGGGCAAGTACGCGATCGCCGCGGCCACCGCCACCCAGGCCCAGGTCAAGAGCGTGCTCGGACTGGACGACGCGGCCGCCTGGCGCAAGGTCGCCGTCACCCCGATGATCGGCGTCAACGACGTCGCCAGCGAGGTCTTCACCGTCGCCGACGCCAAGCAGCTCGCCGACTTCGCGGCGTCCAGGCACATCGCCTGGCTGGCGATGTGGTCCGGCACCCGCGACAAGGCCTGCGACGGCGGGGCCAAGGCCTACGCCGACGCCAGCTGCAGCAGCATCGTCCAGCAGCCGCTGGACTTCACCCGGGTCCTCGGCGCCTACACCGGCTGAGGTGCGGGGCCACTGAGGCCCTGAGCCTTCCCCCCGGTGGCCCCGGCCGTCCGTGCTCCGCCCGCAACGGAGTACGGCCGGTCGGGGCCCATTCGTCACCCTGCGTGACCATCCGTGCCCAGGCCCGGTCGGCCCGCATCCGGTATCGTCGGCGATTGGTCGAGTGGTGGACGGAGTGGACTGGTGACAGCGGTGCAAGACGAGCGCAGCCCGGTGCGGACCGCACCCGACCCCGCGCCCGCCCCCCTGTCGGACCGGCTGCGGACCGCGCTCGGCGCCCCCGTCCGCGCGCTGCGCGAGGCCCCCCGCCGACCGCTGCTGGCCGCCGCGGCCCTGGCGCTCCTGTCCCTGGTCGTGTACGCGGTGGTCCGCCACTTCGTCAACACCTCGATGGTCGACATGATCGTCTATCGGGCCGAGGGTGCCGCCGTGGCCAACGGCACCGACCTGTACGCACTGCGCGTCACCGAGTGGAACCTGCCCGCGACCTACCCCCCGTTCGCGGCCATGCTGTTCGTGCCCACCACCTGGTTCCCGGTCCCGTTCCTCCGGGTGGCGATCACTCTCGGCAACCTCGGGCTGCTCGCCCTGCTGACCCACCTGTCCTTCAAGCTGGTCGGCTGGCCGCGCCGCGAACTGCGGCCGATCGGCGTCATCCTGGTGACCGGCCTCGGCGTCTGGCTCGAACCCGTCTTCACCACGCTCCGGTACGGCCAGATCAACCTCGCGCTCGCCTGCCTGATCCTCTGGGACCTCACCCGTTCGGACGCCCGCCGCAGCAAGGGCATGGCGATCGGCATCGCCGCCGGCCTCAAGCTCACCCCCGGCCTCTTCGCCGTCTACCTGCTGATCACCGGCCGGGTCCGGGCCGCCTTCGTGGCCGGCCTCACCTTCCTCGGCACCTTCCTGATCGGCGCCCTCGTCCTGCCCGACGCCACCTGGGGCTTCTGGACCAAGTACCTCTACGACTCCTCCCGGGTCGGCAAGACCGAGATCGTCGACAACCAGTCGCTGCGCGGCGCCCTCGCCCGGCTGCTGCACACCGCCGACCCCGGCACCCTCGCCACCCTCGCGGCCGGCCTCGTCGCGGTGGCCGGCCTCGCCGTCGCCGCCTGGGCCCACCGCAGCGCCCGCTGGCTGCCCCGGGCCGAGGCTTGGGGCGTCTGCTGCGCCGCCGTCACCGCCGTGCTGATCTCACCGATCAGCTGGACCCACCACTGGGTCTGGTGCGTGCCGCTGCTCGTCCTGCTCGCCACCGAGGCCTCCGTCGAGCACGCCCGCCCGGTCGGCGTCCGCCGGCTGCGCTGGCGGGCCGCCTTCTGGGCGACGCTGCTCGCGTTCCTCTCCTTCGCGATGTGGGCCGCCAAGCCGCTCGGGCCGGCCGTCCTCCACATGGCGCCGCTGCGCCAGCTGCCGACCTCGGTCTACCCGTGGGTCGGGCTCTGCTTCCTGCTCGCCGCCGCCATCCGGATAAGGGCCCGGCGACGCTCCGCCGGGGCACCGCTGGTCCGGCTGCCCGGACAGCGCGACGGCGGTGGCCCGGACGCCACCCGCGGCCGTCAGCAGGCCCCCGCGGCCCGCTGAGCCGGCGGGGGCGCGGCTCCCGTCGCGTCGCGCGGTCCCGGCCGGGTGCGCGGCCGAGGCTTTGTGCCCGTTCGCGGGCGTGCGCGTGCTCACGCAAGCAGGTCCGCGAGCGACCCGTCCATGTCCAGCGCGGCCATCTCGCTGCCCGGCGGGACCAGCCGGTGGGCCCGCTCCAGCCAGGCCGCGACGACCGGCAGCGGCGCCTCCAGCAGGGCGTCCCCGGCCGGGGAGCTCAGCGCCAGGCAGAGCACGCTGCGCCGGCCCGAGCGGGTCGGCCAGATCCGCACGTCGCCCTGGCCGCACGGCCGGAAGGTGCCTTCGACCAGCAGCTCGCGGGCGAACACCCAGGTCACCGGGGAGCCGGTGTCCAGGTGGAAGGTGATGTGCACCGCGTACGGGTCGTGGCTGCCGTAGGACAGCCGGGCCGGGACGGGGACGCTGTGCTCGGGGGAGAGCACCAGGTTCAGCTCCAGTTCGTGCTCGACCACGCTGGTGGGGCGCTCCATGATCGTCTTCCTCTCTGCCTTCGATTCCTGCCCGGTTCCGGGCCTGGTGACCTTTGAGAGGGCGGTCCACGCCGGCTCTTACACACGTTTCCGGGATTTCTTCGGGAAGTTCGACGAGGGGGGTGAGGCGAGGGGTGGTGACCGGTGGGGGCCGCGGCGCGCGGACACCCGCCGCACGCCGGGACGGTTCGGCCGCCCCTACCTCGGAGGGCCCGCCGCTGTCAGGTGATTGACCAACTTTCCGTCGGCGCCACGACAAGGCACTACCCTTTGTGACTACCCGGCGACTGTCCGCCTACCAGCGGTGCCCCCACCCACGCGCGCCGGGCGGCTCGCGGGTGCGCCGGGCGGGCGTGCCGTGTCGGCCCCGCCAGGACCCGCCAGGAGAGAAGACCCCCATGACGGACCGCCCCTTCGCCGGCGCCGGCGACCCGGCCGTCGGACCCGAGCCGGGCTACTACCCCGACCCCTCCATCCCAGGCTTCGTCCGGTACTGGGGCGGCTCGGCCTGGGTGCCGGGCACCAGCCGGCTCGCACCCGCCGAGGGCGAGGTGATGGAGCCGCCCCGGTTCGCGTCCCGGCGGCCCGCCGCCGGCGCGGCCGGGACGGCGCGGGTGGTGCCGCCACCGGTGCTGCCGGAGCCGGCCGTTCCGGAGGCGGCGGCCCCGGAGCCGTCCTGGGGCGGGGCCGCGCACGGTGGGGGCCGGGGCGGGGACACCGGGCCGGTGTACTTCGACCAGACCACGGGCGGGGCGAAGTTCGTCCTCGGGTCGCGGGCGGCGGAGGTGATCGGCGGGCCGGTGTTCCGGATGGTCGGGGAGCCGGGGGCGTCCGAGAGCCCTGAGGTGTCTGGACTGGAGATGGCGGTGGTCGAGGTGCCGGTCTTCGACGAAGCGGTCCTCGACGAAGCGGTCCTGGGCGAGCCGGTGGTCGAGGTTTCGGCGGTGGGGGGTGCGGCAGGCCAGGGTGAGGCGGAGGAGCCCGGCTGGCAGGTCGTTCCGCAGGCGCAGCGGGGGCTGATGGAGGCGGATGGCGAGCCGCACCGGGTCTCCTGGGGGGTGCTTTCGGGGGCGCCCGACGGGGAGGAGGGGCGCGCGAGGGAGGTCCGCGCTTCGGTTGCTGTTCCGGTCCGGGCTTCGGCCGGCATGCCGGCCGCCGCTTCGGTCGGGGTGGAAGTGGCCGCCGTCTCCGGAGCGCCCGCGACCGTCCCGGCGGCGGTGGCCGTGCGGGAGGCGCCGTCGCCAGTTGCGTCGCCCGTCGCGACGTCCGTTCCGGCGGCTGTGCGCGGGGCCGGGTGTGCCGTCGAGCCCGCGTCCGAGCCCGAGCCCGCCGTGCCGGCCCCGGCCGCGCCGGTCGCCGCCGGAGCGGTTCCGGCCCGGGCCCCGGGCCGGCCCCCCGCGTCCGCCGCGTCGCTGCCGGTCGCGCGCCCGGCCCGGGAGGCCGTCGCACGGCGCCGACCCGCCCCGACGGCGCCCGCCCCCACCGTGCCCGCCTCCGCGACGCCCGCCGGACTCGGGCGTCGGCTGGCCGCGCGCGCCGTGGACACCGTCGTACTCCTCGTGGTCGCCGTCGCCGCCGGAATCCCGCTCGGCCGCTCGGCGTCCGAGCACCTCCAGCAGAAGCTCGACCAGGCCCGGATGGCCAGTTCCCTCACCCGGCGCCAGGTCCAGGTCTGGCTGGTGGACGACGTGGTGCTGGGTAAGGTCGCGGTCCTGCTCGGCATCCTGCTCTTCGTCAGCCTGCTCTACGAGGTGCTGCCGACCGCCCGCACCGGCCAGACCTTCGGCAAGCGACTGGCCCGGATCCGGGTGGCGGACGCCGCCGCCCCCGGCGCCCGGACCAGGCTGAGCCTCGGCCGCTCGCTGCTCCGATGGGCCGTGAGGCAGCTCGGCCTGCTGCTGCTCCTCGGCCTGGTCTGGCCCCTGTTCGACCGCCCGGCCCGGCGTGGCTGGCAGGACCGGGCCGCCCGTACCCGGGTGGTCCGCGACTGAGGCCTCCCGGCGTGGCGGCCGGCTCCGGGCGCGGAGGCACCATCCGACGCGGAGGCACCATCCGGCCCTGGCGGCAAAACGGACAGAATGTCCCAAACCGCGAGAATGTGTGATGTTCTACTCGACGGATGAGCACTCACGACCCCTCAGGCTCCCAGCCGGAGGGGGGCGGCCAGCCCTCCTTCGACAAGCAGTCCCCGCAGCCGGGCGGCGGCACGCCGGAAGACCGGCCGTCGGACCCGAACCCGTCGCCCGCCCCGCCGCCCACCGGCGGCCCGTCCGACGGCACCCCCAGTACCCCGCCCGAAGGCCCCGGCGCGTACGGCGGCACCTACGGCGGCCCGACCGGCGGCCAGAGCCCGCCCGGCGAGAACCCCTACGGCCAGAAGCCCTACGACCAGTCCCCGCCCGGCTACGGCCCCACCGGCTACGGAACCCCCGGCGCCGGGCCCGTCCCCGGCATGCCGCCGATCGGCAGCTGGCCCAGGCGCATCCTCGCCCGCCTGATCGACTACCTGCTCGTCCAGGCCGTCGCCGTGATCGTGGTGGCCCCCTTCGCCGACTTCGGCAACCGCTCCGGCGAGGTCGGCGCATTCTGGCTCGGCTGCGGCATCTACCTCCTCTACGAAGGCCTGATGCTCGGCCGGGACGGCCAGACCCTCGGCAAGAAGGCGATGCACGTCCGTGTCGCCATGCTGATCGACGGCAACAAGCCCACCCAGAGCGCCGCCTGGACCCGCGCGGCCGTCTACATCCTCCCCGCCGTGATCTGCTGCGCCGCCTTCTGGTGGATCATCGACGGGATGTTCGGCGTCTTCGACAAGCCCTACCGGCAGTGCATCCACGACAAGGCCGCGAAGACCGTGGTGGTCACCACCGACTGACCGGCCGAGCGGGGCCGCGACGCCCGGCGGCGGACAGGACCTAGCGTTGCTAGCGCTGCCGGGCGTACTCGTGTCCGGCCGCGGCCGGGGAGGTCGCTCCCGCCCTCGCCGCCGACCGGCCGGACACGGCGAGCGACAGCACCGTCACCACGGTGCCGAGCGCCAGCGCGAACCCCTCCAGCACCACGACCTCCAGGACGCCCGAGGCGTCCGAAACGGCCAGCAGTGCCACCGTGGCGGCGACGACGGTGAACGAACCGAGGCAGTACTGGGCAGCGGACGGACGAGGCATGGCGGGGGGTCCTTCGCGCGTCGGGGGGAACGAGCGGGAATCGTGCCGGTCCCAGAAGTGCTGCCCGGCAAGGGAGTTCGGTAAGTCCAGGCTAACCCGCCGGACCGGGAGCACAGGGGGCGCACAGGCTCACCCCGGGGTCGTCCGCCCCTCGGTACGGTGAACCCGACCGCGCCCGCCCCACCCACCCGGGGGAACACCCGTGCCCATCCCCGCCGACTGGCCCACCACCGAAGCCCAGGCACTCGCCGAACAGGAACGCCTGCGCCCCCTCGTCCAGACCCACGACCCCGACGACGCCTACGGTTCCGGGGGCTCCGACGGTTCCGGCTCCAGCAGCGGGGTCGGGCGGCTCATCGCCGGCGTCGACGTCGCCTACGACGACGAACACGACCTCGTCGCCGCCGCAGCCGTCCTCCTCGACCACGACACCCTCGCCGTCGTCGAACAGTCCACCGCCGTCGGCCGCATCCCCTTCCCCTACACCCCCGGACTGCTCGCCTTCCGCGAACTCCCCGCCGTCCTCGACGCCCTCGCCGCCCTCACCCACACCCCCGACACCGTCGTCTGCGACGGTTACGGACTCGCCCACCCCCGCCGCCTCGGCCTCGCCAGCCACCTCGGCGTCCTCACCGGCCTGCGCACCCTCGGCGTCGCCAAAACCCCGTTCACCTTCCACCACCACGACCCCGACACCCCCCGCGGCTCCACCACCCCGCTCACCGACCCCGCCACCGGCGAAGAAGTCGGCCGCGCCCTCCGCACCCGGCCCGGCGTCAAACCCGTCTACGTCTCCATCGGCCACCGCATCAGCCTCGACACCGCCGTCCGCACCACCCTCCAACTCGCCCCCCACTACCGGCTCCCCGAAACCACCCGGCACGCCGACTCCCTCTGCCGCCGCGCCCTCGCCGACGCCCTCCACACGAGGACGCCTGCGAACTGACCAGGTACCAGGCGGAATTCGGGCCCCGTGTGTTAGACATGAGACACCGGGGCCCAACCCCGGCAGCGACCCACGGACGCACGGGGGAGGCGCCGAAGTGGCAACAGGAACCGGCACGACCGGAGGCGCCGGCCAGGGCTACCGCGTCGAGGTCGAACAACTCCGCGCCTTCGCCGCCCAAGTCCGGCTCCTCCTCGCCGAATTCCAGCACCACGCCGACGGCACCGGCACCCACGGGCGCAGCGGCATCGGCAGAACCGCCTTCGGCACCTTCGCCGAAGCCACCGAGATCCACAACCGCTACAACACCATGCGCGACGGCCTGCGCGACGTCCTCGACCAACTCCAACAAGCCGTCGACGAAGCCCAGAAGAACGCCGAACTCACCGCCACCACCTACGAAGAACACGACCAGCACACCGCGAAGAAACTCAAACTCGGCGACGACGGCTGGTCCGTCGCCAACCCCTCCGCCAGCAGCAAGGCCGCCTACGAGCACACCGTCGCCCCACCCGCCCCCTGACCCCCGGCCACCCCCGGCCGAGCCCGAACGGAGGCGAACCCCCCATGGCCTACACCGACTTCACCACCTACAGCCACGCCCAACTCCGCACCATGGCCCAGGCCCTCAACCCCGGCGAAGTCATGGCCGCCGGCGACCCCTGGCGCCACGCCGCCGACACCCTCAAGGCCATCCGCGCCACCCTCACCCGCGCCAGCACCGAAGCCGTCGTCACCTGGGAAGGCGCCACCAGCGACGCCTTCCACACCCGCATGCTCCACCTCTCCGACAGCATCAACAACGCCGCCTCCTACGCCAACGACGCGGCCAACACCCTCCACAACATGTCCGAGGCCATCGCCAAGGCCAAACGCGACATGCCCGAGGAACCCAGCACCTGGGAAAAGGTCAAGGACACCGTCGGCGACGGCGTCTCCTCCGTCTTCGGCGGCGATGACGAACACATCCCCGTCGCCGACCGCCGAAAAGCCGAAGCCGCCACCGTCATGCAAACCCTCGCCATGCACTACCGCATCGCCACCCCCACCCTGAAGCCGCCGCCGAACCTGCCGGCGCTGCAGAAGTCGGATGAGACACGCGATGTGACACCACAGGACGATCCGGTCGGGGCGGCGGCGGTGGCGGGCGCGATGATGTCGGGAACCTCGATCGGCGTCGCGGGAACATCAGGGCGGGTGACGACCAGCCCACCACCGCGGAGCCCGAAGTCCTCCGGACCGACGATGCCAGCCCGCTCCACGTCGAGGAGTGCGTCTGTTCCGACCGATTCGGGGATCAGGGGTGGCACGGCGCAGACTCCGCCGAAGCCTCTGGGCTCGGTGAACTACGGCCTGGGCACGGGCATCGCGGGCACGCCGGCGGGCGTCCCCAACAGGACCGTGGTCACCACCGTCGCCCCGGGAACTGAGGTGTCCGGGGCTGGTGTTGTGCCGCCTGGTGGCGCTGCGGGCAGCCTCCCGGGAAGCAACGGCGGGCAGGGGATCTCCAATCCCGCAGGCCCGGCGGCTGGTCTACCTGTCGGTTCCGGCATCGGCGAGGCCGGGGTCGGATTCGGCGGTCGGGGACTCCCGGACGGCGCGTATCCGATGGGCGGCTCCGGACCGGGCGGGGGCGCCGGGGGCCGCGGTGGCTCCGGTGCCCGGCCGGTGGGTGGGTCTGCAGGCCGATCTGGTGGGATCGTCGGCGGGACGGTAGGACCGGTCGAGGGAATGCGCGGTAAACAGGCGTTCACGGAAGGCGGTTCCGGCCTGGGAGTCCGGAACCGGCTCAGGGGCGAACCCGGTGCTGGCGGCCCAGGCGGCATGGCCCCTGGCCTGCCGCTCACCGGCGCGCAACGGCACAAGGAGGACCGGGAGAAGGGGCGGCGGCCCGACTACCTCGTCGAGGACGAGGAGACCTGGGCGGCGGACAAGCCGGCCAATCCGAACGTGGTGGAATGAGCCCGGTCCTGAAACGGATGGGTGATCTGATCGCGGGGCGGCCGAGCGGGTGGGTGGGGGGGGCCCGCCGGGGTGGGGGGGGGGGCGGATTAGTTGGGGGCGGTCCGCGGGGCGGCCCGGGGCGGGGGGGCCCTCCCCCCCCCACACCACCCCTAGACCACCACACCCCGACGACACGCATGTCGTCGTTTGCCGCGCGCGTCCCACCCAGCGCGCGCGCCCCCCCCCCGCCTCGCTGAGTGGGGTGACCAGGCTTGACGAGCCGCCGGTTGGCGCGTGGTACAGCGGCCCTTGCCGCCGGGGCATTGATCTGGAGTGTCGCGGCACCAACGGCATCGGCGGATCAGATCAGAGACGAGCAGTGGGCTCTGAAGACCTTCGAGGCCGAGACGAAAGTCTGGACTGTCAACCAGGGCGAGGGGGTGATCGTCGGTGTGGTCGACAGTGGGGTCAACCAGGACCATCAGGACCTCACCGGACAGGTGCTTGCGGGGGGTGACTTCTCCGGTACGAACACGGACGGCCGTACCGACGGCGACGGCCATGGCACCGGGATGGCGAGCCTGATCGCAGGGCACGGGCACGGTGCGCAGGCGGGGATCATGGGCTTGGCGCCGAAGGCGAAGATCCTGCCGGTGAAGGTACGGACCGACGGCGAGAATCGGGATCTCCAGCAGAACGGCCTCGCCGAGGCGATCCGCTTTGCTGTGGATCACGGTGCGAAGGTCGTCAACATGTCGGTAGGGGGGACGTCGAGGTTCGACTCTCCGGCACGTGAAGCCGTCAACTACGCGGTCTCCAAGGACGTCGTGCTGGTTGCCGCCACCGGGAACAACGGCGACAGCCTGAGCGGTGTCCAGTACCCGGCGGCCTTCCCCGGAGTGGTGGCGGTCGGCGCGGTGGACCGGCAGGGGCGACTGTGGGAGAAGTCGAGCTACGGACCGGAGACCACACTGGTCGCCCCCGGGGCGGAGATCTACCGGGCCAGTGCGAAGACCTCTGCCGGCTACGGCGTGGGCAACGGCACCTCCGATGCCACTGCCTACGTCTCCGCCACCGCCGCGTTGATCCGGGCGAGGTATCCGGAGCTTTCGGCTGGGCAGGTGATCAATCGGATGATCAGGACTGCCACGCCGCCGCGGGACGGGTCGGCGGTGCCGGGGAGCAGGTACGGCTTCGGGGTGCTGGCGCCGGCGAAGGCGTTGGAGGCTGATCCGGTGGTGGACGGCGGGTCTCGGGTGAATCCGTTGGTGGGGCGGGGGGAGTCGCAGGGGGCTGCGGGGGGCGGGGTGACGGAGGAGCCGGGTGGCGAGGCCGTGGTGCCCGCGGCGGGGGCCGGCGGGGGCGGCTGGTTCGGGGTCGGGGTTGCGGTGGGGGTGGCGTTGTGGGGGGTGCTGGTCGGCGGGGTGGTGGCGGTCGTGGTGTGGGTGGTGCGGGTGCGGCGGCGCAGGGGTGCGGTCGGCTGAGGGCGGCGGGCGGGGTGGCAGCATTTTGGTGGCGGTTGGCGTCCTTGCCGCTGGTGGGGTGGGTGGTGGGGTGGCCATGCTGGGGCCATGAGTGCTTCTGAGCGTGGCGTGGATCCGGTGGGTGTGGTCGTTCCGGACGGCAAGGACTGGACGTGGGTGTTGGAACGCCCGTGTCCGGATTGTGGGCTGGATGTTGCGGCGGTGGTGCGGGAGGACGTCGCGGGGATGGTTCGGGCCAATGCGGAGGCCTGGGTGGCGCTGTTGGCCGGGGCCGAGGAGGGTTTGCGTCGGCGGCCGCGGCCGGGGGTGTGGTCGGGGCTGGAGTACGCGTGCCATGTCCGGGACGTGTTCCGGCTGTTCCGGGTCCGGTTGGACCTGATGCTGGCCGAGGAAGCCCCGCTGTTCCCGAACTGGGATCAGGATGAGACGGCGGTCGCCGAGCGGTACGGGGAGCAGGTGCCGGCGGTGGTGGCCGGGGAGTTGGCGGCGGCCGCGGAGGTGCTGGCGGCGGCGTTCGGGCGGGTGGCGGGCGAGCAGTGGGGGCGGACCGGGGGCCGTAGTGACGGGGCGCGGTTCACGGTGGAGTCGTTTGCCCGTTATCTGATCCACGACCCGGTGCATCACTTGTTCGACGTGACGGGCGATCGGGTCTGAGGGGGCTCACCAGCCGGAGGCCTCCCACAGCATGGTGCGCCGGAGTCGGCCGGCGACGCTGGCGGTGTCGGTGCCGATGACGTCGGCGATCTCGGGGGCGGCGAGGCCGACGACGTAGTGCAGGATCGCCAGGTCGTCGTCGGCGGGGTGGCGGTCCGGTGCGGCGGGCACGTGCCGGGTGTGGTCGGCGACGGTGCTGCGCAGGATCTGCCAGGCGTTCGCGGTGGGGTTGGAGCTGCCCAGCAACTCGCGCCATTGGACGGCGATTTCGGCGAATGCCTGTTGGACGGCGGTGGCCGCGCTGCTGTGATCGGTCAGCCACACCCGGGCGTAGCTGAGGTACCGGGGGCGGTGGAGTTCGCAGAAGGCGGCGAACTCCAGTGGTACGTCCTCCGGTTCACCGGGCCTCGGGGGCGGCTCGGCGGAACTCGCGTGACGGTTGGTCATCTCGGCTTCTCGGAAAGGGAGATGGGTGGCTGACGGTCGATCATCTGCGCTCACTCTACGATATGCCCTCGGTGCGCTGGGTTACCAATCGGATTGAATGCCCGGAACCCGCCGCCGCTCGGCCGGTTCCGGTGTCGACCGGTGGGGCGCGGTGGTGCAGCGGTGGTGGGGCGGCCGGGCGGAGGATCGGTGGGGGAGGGTGGCGCAGTGGTGCGGGGGGTGTAGTTGCGAGCGCGTCGCGGCTGGTCAGGGGGTGCAGAAGGGCCGTGGTTGCAACACGGTTGATGTGCCACCGTAGGGCTTATGGAGGCTGGCGTCCACGCCCACGGCGCGAAGCTGCGGCCGCACAACCATCCGCGCAACCACACCTTCGGTCGCGCCCGTACCGGCGTGGCGCGACGGGCCGGATGGGCACCGCCGTGCATGCCGCCGCCGGGGGCGCGCAGCCCGGGTGCGGGCGGTGGATGCGGGCGGTGGGTGCGAGGTGGGCGCGCTGCGCGCCGAGGCGGGTGTGGCGGGGGCGTGGCGGCAGGGGTGGTGGGTGGACGGTGCGCTCGCCGTGGCGGCGGCGCACCGGGTGGCCGAGGGGGCGGAGCAGGCGTTGATCCGGGTGGTCCCGCGCCTGCTGGCCGCCACCGTGCACGTCGGCCACGCCTCGGCGGCCTGGGGGCCGAGGCGCGGGCGGGGTGGTCTGCCGTCAGGGCTGCGGTCGGGCCTCCGTCGGGGAGAGGCGGTCGTCGACGGCGCTGCTCCGTTCGACCTGGGCGGGGAAGGATTCGATGGCCCGCCGCCGGGCGAGTTGGGCGGCGGGGGCGGGGGGGGGCGGCGCCCGCCGCCCCGGGGGCGGGGCCCCCTGCGGGCCTGGGGGGGGGGGGGGGCGGGGGGGGCGCGGTGGCAGCGGGCGGCGCCGGCGGGGGTGAGGGAGCTGGTGTCCAGGG